>CAMDHY010000028.1 GCA_945898215.1 Pseudoxanthobacter soli DSM 19599
ACGCCCCGGCCCCCGCCGCGGTCGCGACCGCCGCGAGCCCCGGCAGCGAGGGCATGCCGCCCGCCGTCGTACCGCCCGCCGTCGTGCCGCCGGCCGTCCCCGCCGCCGCCGAAGCCGCCGCGGGCCCGACCACGGCCGAGACGGCCACAACGGCCGCGACCGATCCGGGCGCGACGGCTCCGGCCGAGGGCACCCCGGGCGCCACTGCCGCGGGAAGCGCGGACGTGACGGCGGCAGCCACGGCGGTCCCCGCGGCCAGTGCGGTGGCCTCGTCCTCGACGCCCGCGCCGGACACCGCGACCGCGCCGGCGGCAGCGACCGAGACGATCACCCAGCCAGAGCCCGTCGTGCCGCCGGTCGCCGGCGAGGTCGCCCCGCCGGGCGTCCCGACCTTCGACGTCGTGCGGGTCGAGCCGGGCGGCGACGCCGTCATGGCCGGCCGCTCCGAGCCCGGCATGGTCATCGCGCTGTTCGCCAACGGCAAGGAGATCGGCCGCACCCGCGCCAATGACAGCGGCGAATGGGTGATCACCCTCGAGGAGCCGCTGGGGCCGGGCGAATATGTCGTCAGCATCGTCGGGGCGACGGCCGACGGCGCGCGCCAGGTCGAATCGGTCGACCGCATCGCCGTCTCGATCCCTGAGGGCAAGAGCGAGCCGCCGATGGTGGCGCTGATGTCGCCGGATGCGCCGACCCGGGTGCTGCAGCAGCCGGAGGCACCGGCCGCCGGCACCGCCGTCGCTGCGGCGTCCGGGGCGCCGGCCGCCGCACCGTCCGACGCGTCATCTGGCGGTCCCGCCGCGACCGCCGGTGCTGCCGGTGGAGCGGCGCCTGCCGCGGTCGCCGGCGCTCCCGGCGACGTTGCGCCGCCGCCGGCGTGGGCGCAGCCGTTCGCCACCGGCGGCGCGGACGCCACGTCACAGACTGCCGCCACCGCCTCCCCGTCCGCCACGGCTGAGACGGTCGTCGCCGCCGCGCCGCAGACGCCGGCTGCGGCCGCGCTGGCGGTGGGCGTCGTCGAGAAGGACGGCGACACCGTCACCGTCTCCGGTGCCAGCCAGCCGGGCGCGACGGTGCGCCTCTACGTCAACGACGCGCCGGTCGGCGAGGCGGTGGCGGACGCCGCCGGCCGCTGGACGTTCACCGGTCCGCACGCCGTCGGGCCCGGTGACCACACCGTCCGCGCCGACCAGATCGACCCCGCCACCGGCACGGTGATGGCGCGCGCGGCCGTGCCCTTCGAGGTGCTGTCGGCGGCCGAGATCGCCGATGCGCCGGCGAGGCCGGAGACACCGGCCGTCGCCCTGCCGCCGCCGACGGCCGCCGAGACGGCGATGATCGCCGCGGCACCCGAGCCGGCGGCGACGCCTACGGCGCCGCCGCGCACGCGCACCATCCGCATTCGCCGGGGCGACGACCTGTGGACGCTGGCGCAGCGCCACTACGGCAAGCGCCGCGGCGTGCGCTACACCGCCATCTACCGCGCCAACCGCAAGCAGATCCGCAACCCGGACCTGATCTATCCGGGGCAGGTGATCGTCATCCCGCGGTGACCGTGAGCGCGTGGCTCCCGGACCTCGGCGCGGCGCCCGAAACGGCGGCCGGCGGCCCCGGGCGCCCCGCGCGGGACAGTATCGACCGTCGCGCGCTGATGCTCGCCGCGGCGTCGGCGGCGCTCGCCGGGCCGGTGAGCGCGGCGCCGGCCGGCTTCATCGACGCCCACAGCCACGCCTGGAGCGGCGACACCGCCCGCTATCCGTTAGTGGCCGGCGGAGCGGCGGCGGAGCGAGACCCACCCTCCTACGATATCGAGGCCCTTCTCGGGCGCGAGGCGGCCCTTGGCGTGGGCCGCGTCGTCCTCGTGCAGCACATCGGCTACTACGGCTTCGACTGTCGCTACCTGACGGATGCGGCGCGCGCGCACCCCGGCACCTTCGCGGTCGTCGCCGCCGTCGACGATCGCCGCGATGACGCACCGGCGGCGATGCTCGCGGCGAAGGCCGCCGGCGCCAAGGGCTTCCGGATCCGCGGCGTCGACACCGCGGCGTGGCCGGGCTCGCGGGAGATGAACGCGATGTGGGAGACCGCGGCCGCGGCCGACCTCGTCATCTGCCCGCTCCTGCGCGACGGGCCGGGCATGAGCGAGGACGCGCTCCTCGACGTCGCCACGCTCGCCCGCCGGCACGCAGAGACCACCGTCTGTCTCGACCACATGGCGCACGTGATGCCGGACGACCCGCGCCAGCTCGACCGTCTCTGCGCGCTCGCCGCCTTCCCGCGCGTGACGGTGAAGGTGTCGGGCCTCGACAAGTTCGATGTCCCGCCCTACCGCCTCGTCGTCCCGCAGTTGCTCGCACTGCTCGCAGCCTTCGGCCCACAGCGGCTGATGTGGGGGAGCGACATGCCGGTGCTCGAGCGGCAGGCGCCGAACACCCTTGCGGATGCGCTCGCCTTCGTCACTTCGGTGGCACCGCTCAGCGAAGCGGACCGGCATTGGCTCCTGCGCGGCACGGCCGAGCGCCTGTTTTTCTCCTGAGGCTGTGCCTTCAGGTCGCTGCGGCGACCGTTTCGGCGGCCCGCGCACCCTCCTGTGCGGTCACGGAAGGAGCGCGGTCGTCGTCGTCTGCCTCCTCGCCGTCCGGCTCGCCGGCCTCGCGCGCCTCCTGCTGGCGGCGCCACATCACTGCATACAGGCCGTCGGCGGCGATCAGGCCGGCGTGGGTGCCGCGCTCGACGACGCGGCCCTGCTCGAGCACGAGAATCTCGTCGGCGTTCACCACCGTCGACAGGCGGTGCGCGACGACGACCGTCGTGCGGTTCGCCGAGACCTGGTCGAGGGCGGTCTGGATCTCCTGCTCTGTGCGGGTGTCGAGCGCCGAGGTCGCTTCATCGAGCACCAGGATCGGTGGTGCCTTCAGGATGGTGCGGGCGATGGCGACGCGCTGCTTCTCGCCGCCCGACAGCTTCAGCCCGCGCTCGCCCACCTCGGTGTCGTAGCCCTTCGGCAGCGTCTCGACGAAGCCGGCGATCTGGGCGAGTTGCGCCGCCTGGCGCACCTCCTCCTCGCTCGCCGCCGGGCGGCCGTAGCGGATGTTGTAGGCGATCGAGTCGTTGAACAGCACGGTGTCCTGCGGGACGATGCCGATCATCCGCCGGAGGCTCTCCTGGGTGACGTCGCGGATGTCCTGGCCGTCGATCAGGATGCGTCCGCCGGTGACGTCGTAGAAGCGATAGAGCAGGCGCGCGATGGTCGACTTGCCGGCCCCCGAGGGACCGACGATCGCCACCGTCCGCCCGGCTGGCACGACGAAGTCGACGCCCTTCAGGATCTCGCGGTCGGCGTCGTAGTGGAAGGCGACGTTCTCGAAGCGGATCTCGCCGCGCCCGACCACGATCGCCTGCGCACCGTCCTTGTCGGAGACTTCCGGCGGCACGCCGAGCAGGTTGAACATCGCCTCGATGTCGGCGAGGCCCTGGCGGATCTCGCGATAGACGAAGCCGATGAAATTGAGCGGGATCGACAGCTGCATCATCAGCGCGTTGATCATCACGAAGTCGCCGACGGTCTGGTCGCCGCGCGCCACCGCGAACGCCGACAGCCCCATGCAGGCGACCATGCCGATCGTGAAGATGACGGTCTGGCCCTGGTTCAGCCAGGCGAGCGACGTCCACGTCTTGATCGCTGATTGCTCGTAGCGCGCCATCGAGCGGTCGAAGCGCTCGCTCTCCAGGCGCTCGTTGCCGAACACCTTCACCGTCTCGAAGTTGAGCAGCGAATCGACCGCCTTGCCGCTCGCTTCGTTGTCGCTGTCGTTCATCTGGCGGACGATGGCGATGCGCCAGTTCGACATTGCCACCGTGAACCACATGTAGAGCCAGAGGGTGGCGGCGACGATGCCGACGTACCAGACGTCGAACTGGTACCAGATGACGATCGCCGTCAGCACGAACTCGAGCAGCGTCGGCATCGAGTTGAGGATGGCGAAGCGCACCACCGTCTCGATGCCCTTGGTGCCGCGCTCGATGACGCGCGACAGGGCGCCGGTGCGCCGCTGCACGTGGAAGCGCAGCGACAGGGCGTGCAGGTGGGCGAAGGTCTCGTTTGCGAGCGTGCGGACGGCGTGCTGGCCGACGCGGGCGAACAGCGCGTCGCGCAGCTGGTTGAAGCCCATCGCCAGCACGCGGCCGCCGCCATAGGCGAGCACCAGCATGATCGGCACCCACAGCATCGCGCCGACGGCTGCTGCCCGCGAAGTCTCGTCGCTGACCAAGGAATCCGTCGCCCACTTGTAGGTGTAGGGGACGAGCACGGTGACGACCTTCGCGACCACCAGCGCGAAGATCGCCGCGCAGACGCGCACCTTCAGGTCCGGCCGCCCCTCCGGCCACATGTAGGGCCACAGGTTCGACAGCGCGGCGAGCGTCTGCCCCCGGTCGGCGGAAACGCGGCCGCGCACGCGCGACTTCGGAGCTTGCATTGTCGTGGTTGTCCCTGGCTCAGACCGTTTCCCGGAGGTCGAGATCGGCCGGCTTCGTGGTCTCGTTGGTCCGGCAGCAGCCGGCGACGCCTGCCTCGATCTGGCCGGCGAGGCCGCGCAGCATCGCTGCCGCCACCAGCGCCCGGTCGGGGTCGATTGAGTAGTTGGCGCGCGGCCCCTCGATGACGCCTTGGATGAGGCCTGAGTCCTTCAGGATCTTTAGGTGCTGCGACACCGTCGACTGGGCGAGCGGCAGCCGCCGGACGATGTCGCCGCAGCAACACCCGCCCGCCGCGCCGATCGCCTCGACGATCGCCAGCCGCGCCGGATGAGCGAGCGCCTTCAGCAGCCCGGCGGAATCGAGGTCGGTCGCCGGATAGCGCATCGGTGGGACATCCCGCAGATGATCGGCCATCGTCGATAGACGATGAAGCGGGCGGGGGCAAGGGACGGTTGCTTGTCATGACATTGTCTGGCGACTACAATAAGTCAGCTTGGGAGTTCGATCATGCTGAGCAAGGCGCGGAAAACTGAAAAGCTCGATCTTCGCCTGTCGCTGCAGGCGAAGCGGGTTCTCGCTGCCGCAGCGGAAGTCGACGGCAGAAGCGTCAGCGATTTCGTTCTGGAAAGTGCGCTGTCGCGTGCGGAGGAGCGGCTCGCCGACCGGCATGCCTTTGTCCTGTCTGCTGAGAAGTGGAACGAGCTCGTTGCGCTCCTCGACGCGCCACCAGAACCGATGCCTGAACTTGCACGCCGCCTTCGGCAACGTGCGCCGTGGGAATAGCTGCCGAAGAGCCGCCCTTTCAGGCGCCGGAACCACTCGCAGAGGTCCACGACCTTTCTCGGTTCGAGAGCGGCGAACCCAGGCTCGACGAATGGCTGAGGCGCAAAGCCTACTCCAATCAGATTGCCGGCGGGTCCCGCACCTTCGTGACCTCGATAACCGGTGGCGCTGTCGTCGGCTTCTATAGTCTGGCGGCAACAACGTTGTCACACGCTGAGGCCACGGGGGCTCTGCGCCGCAACATGCCCGAGCCGATCCCGATGTTGCTGCTCGGAAGATTGGCGGTGGACCTCAGGTTTCAGGGACGCGGTCTCGGGGACGCATTGGTCCGCGACGCCCTGCTCCGATGTTTTCAGGTCTCCCAGCACGTCGGCGCGCGAGGTGTGCTGGTGCACGCTCTCTCTGAAAGGGCTAGACGATTCTACGAAAGCTGGCGCTTCACCGCATCGCCGGTCGACGACATGATGTTGATGGTGCGCATGAGTTCCATTGAAGAAGCGCTCGGACTGCCGGAATAGTCGATGCCCGCAGCTACCCCTCTCGCCGCCAAAGCCTCCCGTGCAGCGCGGAGACGGCGAGGCCGGCGAGAAGGCCCCAGAAGGCGGAGCCGATGCCGAGGAAGACGAGGCCGGAGCCGGCGAGCAGGAAGGTGACGAGGGCGGCGATGCGGTCGGGCTCGCTCTCGAGGCCCTTCAGGAGTGCCGCGGCGAAGGCGCCGAGGAGCGCCAGCCCGGCGACGCCCTGGATGAGCAGCGGCGGCGCCAGCGAGACCAGCACCACCGCGGCGGTGGCGGCGAGGCCGATCGGCACGTAGGCGCAGCCCGCCGCGAAGGCGGCGATCCAGCGCCGCTCCGGCAGCGGGTGGGCGTCGGGCCCGGCGCAGAGCGCCGCCGTGATCGCCGCCAAGTTGATCGACAGCGCGCCGAACGGCGCGACCAGCACCGAGGCGACGCCGGTCCAGGCGATCAGCGGGCCGGGGTGGGGACGGTATCCGTAGGTGGCGAGGACAGCGAGGCCGGGGATGTTCTGGGACGCCATCGTCACCAGGAACAAGGGCAGCGCCACGCCGATGATGGCGTCGAGGGTGAAGGTCGGCGTCACCAGCACGAAGGTTGGCGCCAGGTCGGGGATGGGGCCGGCCAGTGCGCCGGGATCGAGCGCCAGTGCCACGATCGCCGCCACCAGCGCCGCCGGCACCGCATAGAGGCGCCAGAAGCGCCCGACGATCAGCCAGACCAGCATCACCGGCAGCATCAGCAGCGGGATCTCGCCGACCGCCTGGAAGGGCGCCAGCACCAGCGGCAGCAGGATGCCCGCGAGCATGGCGCCGGCGAGGGGCCCGGGGATCGCCGCAACGAGCCGGCCGAACGGCCTCCACGAGCCGGCGGCGACAAGCAGCAGCCCGGTGACGAGGAAGGCGCCGACCACCGCCGGGAAACCGCCCTCCACCGCCGCGGTGGTGGCGAGCAGCGCCCCGCCGGGCGTCGACCAGGCGACCGAGATCGGCATCTTCGTGAAGGCGCTCAGCGCCATGCCGGCGATGCCCATGCCGATCGTCAGCATGGTGAGGCCGGAGGCGGCCTCGTCCGGACTCGCTCCCATCGCGGTCAGGCCGGCAACGATGACGGCGAACGACGAGCCGAAGCCGACGAAGGCGGCGAGCATGCCCGCGGCGACCGGCTGCAACAGGCCCGTGGCAGGACCGGAAGCGGGGGTGGTCATGGTGGGTCCTCGGGCGGGGAGAGCGGGCGGGAACTTCGCTCATATACCCGCCGCCACCGAATGCGAACCCCGCCGATCGGCGTCCGGGTGCCGCCGCGCCAGGGTGTTCAGACCGCGAAGCGGCGGGCGGGCGCTGGACGCCGCCGCCACGCCCCGCGATGCTCGCGGCGGCGCACGTCGGGCGGTGCGGGACGACAGTGGGTGGGGAGAGGCGGGCATGAGCGATCAGGGGCCGGGTGGGCGGGTCGCCCTCGTTATACAGCGGCACGTGGCCGACGAGAGTTTCGCCGCGTTCACGCGCTGGCAGGCGAAGGTCAGCGAGCACCTCCGCACCGTCCCCGGCTTCGTGCGCCAGGAGCTGGTGCCGCCGGCACCACCGCACCAACTGGACTGGCTGGTCATCCAACGCTTCGCAACGCTCGCGGCGGCCCGCGGCTGGCTCGAATCGGAAGCCCGCGCGCAGCTCCTCGCCGAGATTCGTGGCGACAGGATCGGGCCTGAGGACGTGCACCTGCTGCCCGACGCCGGCGGCGAGCACGATGCAGCCGTCTCCGCCGTCTTTACCTACACGATCGACCCCGCCGACGCGGCCGCGTTCGAAGCGTGGCAACGGCGAATCCAGGATGCCGAGACCGCGTTCGCCGGCTTCCTGCGCCACAAGATCGAGGCGCCGAGCCCCGGCCTGCACGACGACTGGGTGGTCATCGCCTCCTACGCCACCGACGCCGATCTCGACCGCTGGCTCGTCTCGCCCGAGCGCAAGGCCGTGCTCGCCGAGGGGCAGCGCTTCATCGAGCGCATGCAGTACCGGCGGACAAGCTACGGCTTCGGCTTCTGGTTCCGCGAAGGCGAGGCGGGCAAGCGGGATGCTTTCGCCATCCTGCGCAGCAACCTCGTCGTGCTGCTGGTGCTCTATCCGGTGGTGGCGCTGTGGAACCTCGTGCTCGCTGGCCCCGTCGCCGCCCTCGGCGCGCCGCCGTGGCTGGCGCTGTTCCTCGGCAACCTCGTCGCCTCGCAGATCCTCGGCTGGTGGGCGGTGCCGATGGCGGCGCGGCGGTTCCGCTGGTGGCTCGCCCCCTCCGCCGGCCCGTGGTCGCGGCTGACGGGCTATGCCGTCGTGCTCGCCCTCTACGCGCTGTCGATGGCGCTCTATGCCGGCCTGCTGTCGATCGGCTTGTGGCTCGCGTGAGCCCCTCGCAGAAGGCGGGGTCCGCAAGCGTGCTTGCAAACCGTCGCCGCTTGCCTAGTTTGCCGCTCGCCCGTGAAAGCCCCGCGGGTGCGACCGATCGAGCCTCCGTGAACGACGCCCCCATCCCGCACCGTCTGAGCCCGGCCGGCGCGCCGCTGCCGCACCGCGCCGCCCCGGAAGTGACGGTGGTGCTGCCGACCTACAACGAGCGCGGCAACATCGCCGAGGCGATCGCCCGCGTCGGCCGCGCGCTGGAGGGCGTCGACTGGGAGGTGATCGTCGTCGACGACGACAGCCCCGACGGCACCGCCGCCCTCGCCAAGGAGATCGCCGACGCCGACCCGCGCGTCCACTGCATCCGCCGCGTCGGCCGCCGCGGCCTCGCCGGCGCCTGCATCGAGGGGATGCTGGCGAGTTCCGCCCCGATCGTCGCCGTCATGGACGCCGACCTGCAGCACGACGAGGCGCTGTTGCCCCTGATGCTGTCGGCGGTGCGCTCCGGCGAGGCCGACATCGCCGTCGGCAGCCGCTTCGCCGAGGGCTCGGCGACCGACGGCCTGTCGGCGCAGCGCCGCACGGTCTCGACGGTGGCCAACACGCTCGCCCGGATGCTGCTGCGCGTCCGCCTCACCGATCCGATGAGCGGTTTCTTCATGCTGCGCCGCGACGCGGTGGAGGCGGTGGCGGACCAGCTCTCCACCCAGGGCTTCAAGATCCTGCTCGACATCATCGTCTCGATGCAACGCCGCCCGAAGATCGCGGAGTTCGGCTACGTGTTCCGGGAGCGCGGGGCGGGCGAGAGCAAGCTCGATGCGCTGGTGGTGTTCGAATTCGCGGGTCTCATCGTGTCGAAGCTCCTCGGCGGCATGGTCTCGGTGCGCTTCGTCCTGTTCGCCCTCGTCGGGCTGTCGGGGGTCGCCGTGCATCTCGGCTGCCTGCGCGCGCTGCTCGCCGCCGACGTCGGCTTCGCCGCCGCCCAGACCGCGGCGACGTTCATCGCCATGACGACGAACTTCTTCCTCAACAACCACCTGACCTACCGTGACCGGCGGCTGAAGGGCTGGCGGGCGGTGCGCGGGCTCTTGAGCTTCTACGCGGTCTGCGGCATCGGCGTGCTCGCCAACGTCGGCGTCGCCAAGTGGGTCTACGGCATGGACCCCGGCTGGTGGGTCGCCGGCATCGCCGGGGCGCTCGTCGGCGCGGTGTGGAATTACGGGGCGAGCGCTGTCGTCACGTGGCGCGTCAGGTGACCGGCGGGCGCGGTGACGCTGAGGCGACGCGCGCCGGCCGCTTCCTCGACACTGCCGCCGGTGCCGCCGCGGTCGTCCTCGCGCTGACCCTCGTCCGCCTCGCCGTCGCCGGCTATGCGCCGCTGACCGAGGACGAGGCCTACTACCGGCTCTGGGCGCTCAATCCCGCCTTCGGCTATCTCGACCACCCGCCGATGGTCGCGTGGTGGATGGCCGGCGGCCTGGCGGTTGCGGGCGACACGGCGCTCGGCGTGCGCCTCGTGTCCGTTTTGTCGGTGATGGTGGGCTCGCTGGCGCTGTGGCGCTCGGCCCTCATCGTTGCGGCGGATGAACGCACCGCCGCCAGGGCGGTGACCTGGTTCAACGCGACGCTGCTCGTCTGCATCGGCAGCGTCATCGCCACCCCCGACCAGCCGGCGACGCTGTTCTGGGGGCTGGCGCTGTGGGCGGTGCTCGAGAAGGTCCGCTCCGGCGACGGCCGCTGGTGGCTCGCCGTCGGCCTGTTCGCCGGCCTCGGGCTGCAGTCGAAGTACTCGATGCTGTTCCTCGGCGCCGGCCTCGTGCTGTGGCTCGTCGTCTCGCCCGAGCGGCGCCGCTGGATCCTCGATCCGCGGCTGTGGGCCGGCGGCCTCCTCGCCGTGCTGCTGTTTTCGCCGGTGATCGCCTGGAACGCGGCGCACGAGTGGGCGTCGTTCGAGAAACAGTTCGGCCGTGCCGCCGCCACCGAGTGGACGCTCGCCTACCTGCCCGAGCTCCTCGGCGGCCAGATTGGGCTGATCGGGCCGCTGATGGTGCCCTTCTTCGTCGCCGGGCTGTGGCTCGCGGGGCGGCGACGGCGGACGGCGGCGGGCGGCGTGGCGGCGCCCGCCGGGGTCGGGGAGGCGGGCCGGTCGCTGCTCGTGCTCTCCAGCATCCCGTTCGCGCTCTACCTCCTCGTCCACGCCCTGCACGACCGCGTGCAGGCGAACTGGCCGGCGCCGCTCTATCCGGCGCTGGCGCTGCTGGCCGCCGACGCCGCCGCACGCACTGGCGATCTCCCCGGCCGGAGCGGCCGCGTCCTCTCGGCCCTGCGGGCGTGGGTCGCACCGGTCGGCGTCGCCACCGGCCTCGCCGCCTTTTTGCTCCTCATGCACCCCTCCGGCTTCGGCCTCGCCGGCCTCGACCCGGCCCGGCGCTACCGCGGCTGGGACGCCCTTGCCGTCGAGATCGAGGCGAAGCGGCTGGAGGCCGGGGCGGTCTGGATCGCCACAGGCGCCTACGGCCCGACCGCGATGCTGTCGTGGGAGCTGAAGGACGTGCCGGTGGTGCAGCTCGACGAGCGCCTGCGCTACGCCGCCGCGCCGGCCCCCCCGGCCGACCTCCTCGCCCGGCCGGGACTGCTCGTCCTGCGCGACGGCGCCGGCGAGACCGAGCGCCTCACCGCCCGCTTCCGCTTCGCCGAGCCGCTCGGTACGGTGGCGCGCCGCGCCGACAACGCCACGGCCGCTCGCTACGCGCTGTTCCGCGTCTCCGACCCCGTCGGCGACCCGCTCGCGCCCTGAGTTTTCTGAGGCATTGCGAGCGTCTTTCCGTATACTCGCGCCCCGCGAGGGATGGAGGCGGACATGCCGGTGGACGAGCGCTTTCTCGATGCGAGCTTCTCGCTGGAAGGCCTGTCGGGCACGCTCGCCGCACGGCTCGCGGCGCTCGCCCGCGTTGTGTCGGTGCCGCAGGGCAAGGTGCTGTTCTCGGCCGGCGATCCCGGCGACGGCCTCTACACCGTGCTCGACGGCTCGCTGAAGGTGATTCTGTTGTCGGCCGACGGCGACGAGCAGCTCCTCGCCGTGCTCGGCTCCGGCTCCGTCTTCGGCGAACTCGCGCTGTTTGACGGCCGGCCGCGCTCGGCGACCGTGGTGGCCCTGAAGGATTCGACGCTCGCCTTCATGGAGCGCGTCGCCTTCGACCGGCTGGCGAGCGAGACGCCGGAGATCTACCGCCACATGTTGCGCATCGTCGGCAGCCGGCTGCGCCACGCCAACGACGTGCTCGCCGCCCGCAGCTTCCTGCCGCTGCCGGGGCGGGTGGCGCAGGCGCTGCTGCAGCTCGCCGACAGCTTCGGCCGGGCGATCGACGGCGACCGCACCCTCATCCACTACAAGGTCTCGCAGGCGGAGATCGCCTCGATGGCCGGCGGCGCCCGCGAGAACGTCAGCCGCATCCTCAACGACTTCCGCCGCACCGGCGTCATCTCGCGCATCTCCGGCTACTACTGCATCGAGAAGCGCGCGACGCTCGCCAGCGCGGCGTCGCTCTAGCCGCCGCGCGGCGGCGGCAGGCGCGGGCACGAGCGGTCACACCGGCGCCTGCGCTGCTGTACAGTCGGCCGCCTCTCCTTCCGACGGAGCTTCCCCGTGTTCACCGCGCCGTATCCCGAAAACATCTTCTTGTCCGCCGGCACGATGCTCTTCAACGAGGGGGACGAGGGCAACGCCGCCTTTCTCATCAAGTCCCGCAGCATCGAGGTCTTTCGCTTCCGCGACGACTGCGAACAGGTGGTGGCGAACCTCGGGCCCGGCGATCTTCTCGGCGAGATGTCGGCGCTCGACCGCCGCCCGCGCACCGCCGGCGCCCGCGCCACTGCCGACAGCGAGCTCGTGCCGATCACCGCCGAGCAGATCGATCGCCGCATCGCCGGCGCCGATCCCGTCCTGCGCCTCTGCCTGAAGCTCGCGACCGAGCGCTTCCGCGAGGCCGTGGCCGAGGCGGACACACCGCGCGTCGCCACGAAGGCGCGCGGCGGCGAACTCGGCGCCGCCTTCGACCTGATCGAGTTCGAGCGCGATCTCGACCGGGGGCTGAAGGCCGGTGAGTTCGAGCTGTTCTACCAGCCGATCGTGCGCCTCGCGGACGGCGGCCTCGCCGGCTGCGAGGGGCTGGCGCGCTGGCGCCACCCGACGCGCGGCTTGGTGCCGCCCTGTGACTTCATCCCGACCGCCGAGGCGAGCGGCCTGATCGAACGCCTCACCGACTGGTGCGTCGCCGAGGCGATCGGCCGCCGCGACGCCCTCGCCGGGGGCGCGGGCGGGGCGCCGGACGGCTTCTTCGTCACCGTCAATGTCTCCGGGCGCGACCTCGCCCGGCCGCAGTTCGCCGCGGGCGTCGGCGCGGCGGTGTCTGAGGCCGGCATCTCGCCGGCGAGCGTCAAGCTCGAGATCACCGAGAGCATGCTGATGGCCAACCCCGACGGGGCGGCGAAGATCCTCAGCGAGCTCCGGGTGCGCGGCCTCGGCGTCGCCATCGACGACTTCGGCACAGGCTATTCGAGCCTGAGCTATCTGGCGACGCTGCCGATCACCACCCTGAAGATCGACCGCTCGTTCGTGCAGGCGCTCGCCGGGAGCACGGTCAACGCGCGCATCGTCCAGACCATCCTCCGGCTCGCCGACGAGCTCGGCATCGCCGCTGTGGCCGAGGGCATCGAGGACGCGGCGGCTGCCGCGACGCTCCGGCAAATGGGCTGCACCTATGGCCAGGGCTATCACTTCGCCCGCCCGCTGCCCTTCCCGGAGTTCGTGGCGTGGGCGCAAACGCGCGCGCCCGCCCCGCGCGCCTGATCTCCGGTACCCGCCCTCAGGGGCGGCGGAAGAACCAGACGCCGTCCTCTTCCGTCCGCGTCAGCCGCCCCGTCGCGACGAGATGGTTGAGGTGCGACAGCGCCTCGCCGGTGGCGAGCAACAGGTGGAAGCCCGCCAGTGGCCGCTTGAACAGGAACGGCAGCACGTCACGCACCCGCACCGGCGCCTCGGCCGCCACCACCGCGGCGGCGAGGCGCTGCTCGTGCTGGCCGGCGATCTCGTCCGCCCGCGCGGCGAGCCCGCGGAACGGCTCGTTGTGGCCCGGCAGCACCAGCGGATCGCCGACGGTGGCGACGAGGCGGCCGTTCGCCTCGAGGAAGGCGCCGACGCCGTCGAGCTCCGGGCTCCACCAGGCGACGCCGACGTTCGGGCTGATCTTCGGCAGGATCTGGTCGCCGACGAGGAGGAGATCGCGCTCGGCCGACCACAGGCAGGCGTGATGGGGGGAGTGGCCGGCGGTCTCGATCACTGTCCAGTCGGTACCGCCGGCCCGCAGCGGCACGGCGGGCTCGAGCGGCACGACGCCCTCGGCGAGGTCGGGATAGGTGCGGCTGAGCCCGCGCCCGTGGTGGGCCATCTCGGCCGCCTCGTCCGCCGTGAAGCCGCAGCGCCGGTAGTGCCGGGCCGCCGCCTCCGCCGCCACGGCGGGGTGTGTGCCGGCGAGCCGGGCGGCGAGCGCGTGTCCTTCCGGCAGCATCAGGATCGGCGCATCGACGATTCGGGCGAGCCAGCCGGCGGCGCCGTAGTGGTCGGGATGGTAGTGCGTCACGACGATGCGCCGGATCGGCCGCTCGGAGAGGGGGCCGCGCGCGAGCAATTCGGTCCACAGCGCCTGTGTCGGCCCGTCGCCGAAGCCGACGTCGACCACCGTCCAGCCGTCGCCGTCGTCGAGCGCATAGGCGTTGACGAACTCGAGCTCCTTGATCGGAACCGGGATCTTCAGGCGCAGGATGCCGTCGGCGACGGCGAAGGGCTCGGCCAGCGGCGCGGGGGCGCCGTCGGCGGTCGAAGGATCGGTCATGGCGGGCGTCGACTCGGCCTGCCGGAGGAAGTCCGACCATACACGAGGCGGACGCCGTCCGCGCGCGTCGGCCCGCGCCGCCGGTCGCCCTCCCGGCGACGATCTGGAACCGCTCCGATCGGCGGCCATGCCGTTGCGGGAGCGCGGCCTTTCCTGTATCACCCGCCGCCGATCCCGCCGGCCCGGCGGGCCGCTTCGCGACACGCCGGGTCCAACGACAGCCGCCGATCCGCCGGCCGCTACAGAGCCTCTCGAATGGCCCGTCTCGTCATGAAGTTCGGCGGCACGTCCGTCGCCGATCTCGACCGCATCCGCAACGTTGCCGCCCACGTCAAGCGCGAGGTCGACGCCGGCCACGAAGTCGCCGTCGTCGTCTCCGCCATGGCCGGCGAGACCAACAAGCTCGTCGGCTGGTGCCGCGAGGCCTCGCTGCTGCATGATGCGCGCGAGTATGACGCCGTCGTCTCCGCCGGCGAGCAGGTGACGTCCGGTCTGCTGGCCATCGTGCTGCAGTCGATCGGCGTCAACGCTCGGTCCTGGCAGGGCTGGCAGGTGGCGATCCTGACCGACGCCGCGCACGGCGCCGCCCGCATCACCGGCATTTCCTGCGAGCTCCTGAAGGAGCGCATCGCCCAGGGTCAGGTGGCGGTGGTCGCGGGCTTCCAGGGCATCGCGCCCGACAACCGCATCGCCACGCTGGGCCGCGGCGGCTCGGACACCAGTGCCGTGGCGCTCGCGGCGGCGATCGGCGCCGATCGCTGCGACATCTACACCGACGTCGCCGGCGTCTACACCACCGACCCGCGCATCGTGGCAAAGGCGCGCCGCCTCTCCCGCGTCTCCTACGAGGAGATGCTGGAGATGGCCTCGCAGGGCGCCAAGGTGCTGCAGGTCCGCTCGGTCGAACTCGCCATGGTGCATGGCGTGCGCACGTTCGTCCGCTCGAGCTTCGACGACCCGAACGCCCCGCAGGTCGGCGAAGGCAACCTTCCCCCCGGGACGCTGATTTGCGGCGAGGAGGAGATCTTGGAGAATCAGGTCGTCACCGGCATCGCCTACTCGAAGGACGAGGCGCAGATCTCGATCCGTCGTGTCGCCGACAAGCCGGGCGTCGCCGCCGCCGTGTTCGTGCCGCTGGCGGAGGCGAACATCAACGTCGACATGATCGTGCAGAACGTCGCCGGCGACGGTCGCACGACCGACATCACCTTCACCGTGCCGGCGGCCGACTACGAACGCGCCCGCAAGGTCATCGAGACGGCGCGCGAGACCATCGGCTATGCCGAGATCGAGGGCGCCATCAACGTCGTCAAGGTGTCGGTAATCGGCATCGGCATGCGCAGCCACGCCGGGGTCGCCGCGGCCTGCTTCCGCGGCCTCGCCGAGCGCGGCATCAACATCCGCGCCATCACTACCTCCGAGATCAAGATCTCGGTGCTGATCGACGCCGCCTATGCCGAGCTTGCGGTTCGGACTCTGCATTCGCTATACGGGCTAGACGCGGCCTGACCGCGCACGCCCGCACGGGCTGCGGGTCGCCGCGCGGCGCGGCCGCCGGCCGGTCGCCGGAAGGCCCGCGCCGATCCGCAACCGTCGAGCGCGGGAGATGAAGGGCGCGATGCGTGGCTCACCAGCCGGACCGCGCCTGTTGCTGCGCCGCCTGCGCGAGGCTTTGGCCGAGCCCATCGGCGCGCAGGAGCGGCTCGACAAGATCGTCGTCCTGATCGCCGCCAACATGGTGGCCGAGGTCTGCTCGGTCTACATCCTGCGCGCCGACGACGTCCTCGAGCTGTTCGCCACCGAGGGCCTCAACCGCAGTGCGGTCCACCAGACGACGCTGCGCGTGCGGGAAGGCCTCGTCGGCCTGATCGCCGCCGAGGCAGTCGCTCTCAACCTCTCCGACGCCCGCTCGCATCCCGCATTCGCCTACCGGCCGGAGACGGGGGAAGAGGAGTACAACGGCTTCCTCGGCGTGCCGGTGCTGCGCGCCGGCCGCATCCTCGGCGTGCTCGTGGTGCAGAATCGCGCCCGCCGCACCTACAGCGAGGAAGAGGTCGAGGCGCTGCAGACGACGGCGATGGTGATCGCCGAGATGTTCGCCGCCGGTGGCTTCGAGACGATCGCTCGCCCCGGCGCGCCGCTCGATCTGCGCCGGCCGATGCGCCTGCACGGGACGGTGCTGTCGGATGGTGTCGGGCTCGGCTACGTCGTGCTGCACGAGCCCCGCGTCGTCGTCACCGACCTGATCGGCGAGGACGTCGACCACGAGTTGCGCCGTCTCGCCACGTCCCTCGACAAGCTGCGCCTGTCCGTCGACGACATGCTCGCCCGCCGTGACGTCACCGACGGCGAGCACCGCGACGTGCTCGAAACCTACCGCATGTTCGCCCGCGACCGCGGCTGGGCGCGCAAGATGGAGGACGCCGTCCGCAATGGGCTCACCGCGGAAGCCGCGGTCGAGCGCGTCCAGTCCGACACCCGCGCCCGAATGCTGCGCTCCACCGACCCCTATCTGCGCGAGCGCCTGCACGATCTCGACGACCTCGCCAACCGGCTCTTGCGCGAACTGATCGGCCGGCCGCACCTCGACGGCGCCGACAAGTTGCCGAAGGACGCCATCGTCGTCGCCCGCAACATGGGGGCGGCCGAGCTCCTCGACTACGACCGCGACCGGCTGCGGGGCCTGGTGCTCGAGGAGGGCGGGCCGACGAGCCACGTCACCATCGTCGCCCGCGCCCTGGGCATCCCGGCCGTCGGCCAGGTCGCCGGCGCCGTGTCGCTGGTCGAGCGCGGCGACGCGGTGATCGTCGACGGTGAGGCCGGCGAGGTCCACTTCCGCCCGCCTGCCGACGTCGAGGTCGCCTACGGCGAGAAGGTGCGCTTCCGGGCGCGCCGGCAGGCGCAGTACCGGCGGCTGCGCTCCAAGCCCTCCGTCACCCTCGACGGCCACGCCGTGACGCTGCAGCTCAATGCCGGCCTCATCGTCGACATGCCGCATCTCGACGAATCGGCGGCGGCCGGCGTCGGGCTGTTCCGCACCGAGCTCCTGTTCATGGTCGCCTCGCAGCTGCCGCGGATAAACGAGCAGGTGGCGATCTACCGGCGCGTGCTGGACGCCGCCGGCGACCGGCCGGTGACCTTCCGCTCGCTCGACATCGGCGGCGACAAGATCCTGCCCTACCTGCGCGCCGTCGAGGAGGAGAACCCTGCGATGGGCTGGCGGGCGATCCGGCTCGGGCTCGACCGGCCGGGGCTGCTGCGCACCCAGATCCGCGCCCTCCTGCACGCCGCCGCCGGCCGCGACCTCCGGCTGATGTTCCCGATGGTGGCGACGACGGCGGAGTTCCGCGCCGCCCGCTCGCTGGTCGATCGCGAGCTCCGCCACCTGAAGCGCCACGCCCACCGCATCCCCGACCACGTCCGCCTCGGCGTCATGCTGGAGGTGCCGTCGCTGCTGTTCGAGATCGACGAACTGCTCGGCGAGGTCGACTTCGTCTCGGTCGGCTCGAACGATCTGTTCCAGTTCATGACCGCCACCGACCGCGGCAATATCCGCGTCGCCGACCGCTATGACCCCGTGTCGCTGCCGTTCCTCCGGGCCCTGAAGCGCATCGTCGACCGCGCCGCCCTCGCCCACGTGCCGGTGTCGCTGTGCGGCGAGATCGCCGGCCGGCCGCTGTCGGCGATGGCATTGATCGCGCTTGGCTACCGCACCATCTCCATGTCGCCCTCGGCGATCGGGCCGGTGAAGGAGATGCTGCGCGCCCTCGACGTCGGCCGGCTGCGGGCGCGGCTGCTGCCACGCCTCGAGCCCGGGCGCTGGAACGGCGACCTCAGGGCCTTCCTCGCCGAATACGCCGCCGAGCACGACATTCCCGTCTGAGCCTGAGCCAGAACCCGGAACAAACGCCTCCATGCTGCCCACCGCCAAGCTCGACGGCATCCTGTCGCGATTCGAGGAGATCGAGGCGCACATGGCGGCCGCGCCGGAGCGCGACACCTACGTCCGCCTGACGCGCGAGTATGCCGAGCTCGAGCCGCTCGTCGCCTCGATCCGCCGGCTGCGCAAGGCCGAGCGCGAGGCGGCCGAAGTCGAGGACCTGATCGCGGATGCCGCTGGCGACGCCGAGATGGCCCGCGTCGCCGAGGGCGAAAAGGCCGCACTCGCCGAGGCGATCGAGGCCCTCGGCCACGAGATCCGGCTGGCGCTGCTGCCCAAGGACGAGGCCGACCGCAAGAGCGCCATCCTCGAGGTGCGCGCCGGCACCGGCGGTGACGAGGCGGCGCTGTTCGCCGGCGACCTCTTCCGCATGTACAGCCGCTACGCCGACCGGCGCGGCTGGAAGGTCGAGCTCCTGTCGGCGAGCGAAGGCGAGGCGGGCGGCTACAAGGAGGTGATCGCGGCGGTGAACGGCACCGACGTGTTCGCCCGCCTGAAGTTCGAATCCGGCGTCCACCGCGTCCAGCGCGTCCCCGACACCGAGGCTTCGGGCCGCATCCACACCTCGGCCGCCACCGTCGCGGTGCTGCCCGAGGCGGAGGAGGTCGACGTCGATATCGCCGACGGCGACCTGCGCATCGACACCTTCCGCGCCTCCGGCTCCGGTGGCCAGCACGTCAACACCACCGATTCGGCGATCCGCATCACCCACCTGCCGACCGGCATCGTCGTCGCCGTGCAGGACGAGCGCTCCCAGCACAAGAACCGCGCCAAGGCGATGACCCTGCTGCGCTCGCGCATCTACGACGCCGCCCGCAGCCGCCTCGACAGCGAGCGCGCCGCCGCCCGCCGCGGCCAGGTCGGCTCCGGCGACCGCTCGGAGCGCGTCCGCACCTATAATTTCCCGCAGGGCCGCGTCACCGACCATCGGATCAACCTCACCCTCTACAAGCTGCCGGAGCTGATGGAGGGCGGCGGCGCCCTCGACGAGTTGGTCGACGCGCTGCTCGCCACCCACCAGGCGGCGCTGCTCGCCGACCAGGACGGCGAGCGGAGCACGGCGGCGTGAGCGTTGCCGCGGTGGGCGGTCGCGCGACCGCCGGCGCGCTCCTCGCCGACGCCCGCACTTGCCTCCGCGCCGCCGGCATCGGCACCGCCGACCTCGACGCCCGCCTCCTCGTCGCGAGCCTGCTCGGCCTCACCGCCGCGCGCCTGATCGTCGACGGCGACCGGCCGGTCGAGCGGCAGGAGGCGGCCCGCGTCGCCGCCGCGGTCGCCCGCCGCGCCGCCGGTGAGCCGGTCGGCCGCATCCTCGGCGAGCGGGAGTTCTGGGGCATCCCCTTCCGCCTCAACGAGGCGACGCTCGAGCCGCGACCGGATTCGGAGACGATTGTCGAGGCGGCGCTCTCGGCCTGCGGCGACCCGCAGCGCGCCTGGCGCATCCTCGATCTCGGCACCGGCACCGGTTGCCTGCTCGTGGCACTCCTCACCGAACGGCCCGCAGCCTGCGGCATCGGCGTCGACCTGTCGGCGCGCGCCCTCGAGGCCGCCCGTGCCAATGCCGACGCTGCCGGCGTCGGCGGCCGTGCGCTGTTCGTGCGGGCCGATCTCGCGAAACCCGTGGCGGCCGACCTCGACCTCGTCGTCTCCAACCCGCCCTACATCCGGAGCGCCGACATCGACGGGCTCGACCGCGAGGTCCGGCTCCACGATCCGCGGCTCGCGCTCGACGGCGGGGCGGACGGTCTCGATCCCTATCGCCGGCTGCTCGGCTGGGTCGGCGAAGCCTTGCGGCCGGGCGGGACGGTGGTGCTGGAGGTCGCGCCGGAGGGAGCGACCGCCGTCGCGGATCTCGGAGAGGATGCCGGATTCGCGGTGATGGACGTGCGCGCGGACCTCGCCGCCAGGCCGCGGGCGGTGGTGCTGCGGGGCGCAAATTAGTCCTTGGAATGCCGGGGCGAAGCGGCTAACGTCCGCTCGCCGAAGCAAAGCGCGGAAAGAGCATCGCCGCGGGGGCCGATTCGGGTAGATCAGCGACACAGCCTCACAGGGCTTCCGTCGGAGCACCACGTCCAGGGCCGGACGGACGGTCGTTTCAAGCGTCCCCTGCGAGCTCGTCGGACCGCGATCTTCTCTTCGGTCACCGGACGTGTCACCGGTTGGGTCTTCGCCAGCCGAAACTCGTTGCTCTTTGCGAACATCAGGAATTCGGGTCCGGCCCCGCCGCAGTCGAGCGGCGTCGGACACGAGGAGCGGTTCGTGGGCAAGGGCGCCGCCCTGCCGCCGCACCGCAGTGATCGACGGGACAGGCGGACCGGACGATCGCTTCCACCATAGGGCTCGGCCGACGATCGGTCGCGGTGCGCAACGAGGCGCGGCGTGACCGAAAGCGTCGGCGCCCGGCGACACGGCGCGAGCCGGCGTCGCAGCCGACAGGCCGAGGCATGCCCCGGCCGTCGTCTCCCGGACCGTCAGAAACCAACGCCAGCGCTGTCCGCAAAGAGAAGCAAACGGATGAGACCCAGTAGTTCGAACAAGCGCCTTCGCGGCAGGACCCGCAAGGGCCCGAACCCTCTGACGCGGTCTTTCGAGTCCAACGGGCCCGACGTCAAAATTCGCGGGACTGCGTTGACGATCGCCGAGAAGTACGTGCAGCTCGCGCGGGACGCGCAGGTGTCCGGTGACGGGGTCGCGGCGGAGAACTACTTCCAGCACGCGGAGCACTATTTCCGCATGATCGCCGCGGCGCAGCCGCAGCAGGCCGGCCCCGGCCAGATGGGCTACGGCCGTGACGACGACGGCGAGGAGGAATACGAGGGCCGCGGCGAGTTCAACAACCGCCCGGAGCCCTACGGCCAGCCGCAGCATCAGTCCCCGCCGCAGCCGCACCGCGGCAACGGTGCCCCCTACCAGAGCCACGAGCAGGGTGGCCATCGCGGCTACGAGCAGCGTGACAACCGCGGCTACGAGAGCCGCGGCAACGATCCGCGCGGCAACGACCAGCGCGGCGGCGATCCCCGCGGCGAGGAGAATCGCTCCTACGGGGACCAGCGTCCACCGCGCGAGCCGCGCCCGCCCTATGAAGGTCAGCGCCCGCAGCACGAGCCGCGTCACGGTGGCGAGCAGCGTCGCTATGACCGGGCGCCGGCGCCGCAGAACGGCGGCATCAATGGCCACGTCCCGGCAGCCCCGGCCCCCGTCGCGGCACCGCTCCCCGGCCTCGGCCCGCAGCCCGATCTCGAGCCTCCCGTCGCTGCCAACCCGGCCCCGGCGCCCATGGCGGCTCCGTCCCCGGCTCCCGAGCCGGTGATGTCCGACGCCGATGCCGGCGCGCTCGCTGTGGCGGCCGAGGATGGCGCGCCCCGTCCCCGTCGTCGAAGCCGCGGCAGCCGCGGTCGCGGCCGCCGGGCGGACGGGACGACCGGCGAGGAGGGCGAGGGCGCTCCCGCGCTCCCCTTCGCCGAGGACGGCCCCGCCGAGGGCTGATCGACCTCGGCATCAGTTCGTGCGAAAAGGGGGCTTCGGCCCCCTTTTTGTTGCCCGTATGCAACACCATATCGCCGTCGGAGCCGGCCCGCATGGGCGGCTCCGCCGGTGGCCGCCAAGCGGCACCGGGATGCACCGACGGCCGCGCACGGCTCCAACGAGGGTGGCGCGGCGGGAAGGAGACCGGTCCATGAATTTCGAGAAGTACACCGAGCGCGCCCGCGGCTTCGTGCAGTCCGCCCAGACCAACGCGCTCGGCCAGGGACACCAGCAGTTTACCCCCGAGCACATCCTGAAGGTGCTGCTCGACGATCCCGAGGGCCTTGCGGCGGGGCTTGTCGCCCGCGCGGGCGGCAATCCGCAGGCGGCGCTCGCCGGCGTCGAGCGGGCGCTTGCCAAGCTGCCGAAGGTCGCCGGCGGCGGCAGCGGCCAGCTCTACCTCGCCGGCGCCACCGCCAAGGTGTTCGCCGAGGCCGAGCGCCTCGCCCAGAAGGCCGGCGACAGCTTCGTTACCGTCGAGCGGCTGCTGTCGGCGCTCGCCGCCACGAGCGATGCCGAGAGCGCCCGGATCCTCAAGGACGCCGGCGCCACCCCGCAGACGATCGAGGCGGCCATCTCCGAGCTGCGCAAGGGCCGCACGGCCGATTCGGCCTCCGCCGAGACGCAGTACGACGCCCTGAAGAAGTACGCCCGCGACCTCACCCAGGCGGCGCGCGACGGCAAGCTCGATCCAGTGATCGGCCGCGACGACGAGATCCGCCGCACCATCCAGGTGCTGTCGCGGCGCACCAAGAACAATCCGGTGCTGATCGGCGAGCCCGGCGTCGGCAAGACGGCGATCGCCGAAGGCCTCGCCTTGCGCATCGTCAACGGCGACGTGCCGGAGAGCCTGAAGGACAAGAAGCTGCTCGCCCTCGACATGGGCGCGCTGATCGCCGGCGCGAAGTATCGCGGCGAGTTCGAGGAGCGCCTGAAGGCGGTGCTGTCGGAGGTGACGGCGGCCGAGGGCCAGCTCGTCCTGTTCATCGACGAGATGCACACCCTCGTCGGGGCTGGCAAGGCCGATGGCGCGATGGACGCGTCGAACCTTCTGAAGCCGGCGCTCGCCCGTGGCGAGCTGCACTGCATCGGCGCCACCACCCTCGACGAGTACCGCAAGTACGTCGAGAAGGACGCGGCGCTGGCGCGGCGCTTCCAGCCGGTCTTCGTCGGCGAGCCGACGGTCGAGGACACCGTTTCGATCCTGCGCGGCCTGAAGGAGAAGTACGAGCAGCACCACAAGGTGCGCATCTCCGACGGTGCGCTGGTGGCGGCGGCGACCCTGTCCAACCGCTACATCACCGACCGCTTCCTGCCGGACAAGGCGATCGACCTCGTCGACGAGGCCGCTTCGCGCGTCCGCATGCAGGTGGATTCGAAGCCCGAGGAACTCGATGAGATCGATCGCCGGGTGATCCAGCTGAAGATCGAGCGGGAGGCGCTGAAGAAGGAAACCGACACCGCCTCGCGCGACCGGCTGCAGCGGCTCGAGAAGGAACTCGCCGATCTCGAGGAACAGTCGGCCGAGGTGACGGCGCGGTGGAAGGCCGAGAAGGACAAGCTCGGCAGCGCCGCCGATCTCAAGAAGCAGCTCGAGGATGCCCGCAACGAGCTCGCCAACGCCCAGCGCCGCGGAGAGTACCAGCGTGCCGGCGAGCTCACCTACGCCGTCAGTCCGGGCCTCGAGAAGCAGCTCGCCGAGATCGAGGCGAGCGGCGGTGGCGATGGCATGGTGGAGGAGATCGTCACCCCCGACCACGTCGCCCAGGTCGTCTCGCGCTGGACCGGCGTGCCGGTCGACCGCATGCTCGAGGGCGAGCGCGAGAAGCTCTTGCGCATGGAGGACGAACTCGCCAAGCGCGTCATCGGCCAGGCCGAGGCGGTGCATGCCGTCTCGACGGCCGTCAGGCGTGCCCGAGCCGGGCTGCAGGACCCGAACCGGCCAATCGGCTCGTTCATGTTCCTGGGGCCCACCGGCGTCGGCAAGACGGAGCTGACGAAGGCGCTCGCCGCCTATCTCTTCGACGACGACACCGCAATGGTGCGCATCGACATGTCGGAGTTCATGGAGAAGCACTCCGTGTCCCGGCTGATCGGCGCCCCGCCCGGCTATGTCGGCTACGAGGAGGGCGGTGCGCTGACCGAAGCCGTGCGGCGGCGGCCCTATCAGGTCGTGCTGTTCGACGAGATCGAGAAGGCTCACCCGGACGTCTTCAACGTCCTCCTGCAGGTGCTCGACGACGGGCGGCTGACGGACGGGCAGGGGCGGACGGTCGACTTCCGCAACACCATCATCGTGATGACGTCAAACCTCGGCTCCGAGTACCTCGCCAACCAGGGCGACGGCGAGGACGTGGCGGAGGTCCGCGATCTGGTGATGGGGGCGGTGCGCGCCCACTTCAGGCCGGAGTTCCTGAACCGGCTGGACGACATCATCCTGTTCCACCGGCTGCGGCGGACGGAGATGGGGGCGATCGTCGACATCCAGCTCCTGCGCCTGCAGAAGCTGCTCGACGACCGGCGCATCCGGCTCGAACTCGATCCCTCGGCACGCGCGTGGCTGGCCGACAAGGGCTACGACCCTGTCTACGGGGCACGGCCCCTGAAGCGCGTCATCCAGCGCGAGGTGCAGGATCCGCTCGCCGAGAAAATCCTCGCCGGCGAGATCGCCGACGGGTCGGTGGTGCGGGCGACGGCGGGCACGGATCGCCTGTTGTTCTCGCCGGCGGAAGCGGCCGACGAGGCCGCCTGACCGGGCACGGGCGGGGCGAAGGCGATTGCTCCTCCCCCTCCCGCATCTGCGGGAGGGGGAGGAGCGAGTCGAGAGCGAGCGGGAAAGAACGGACTAGGGGGGAGGCGTCCGTGTTCGCCCACTCGCCTCGGCTGCTGGGTGTCGCGCGTCTTCTAGACGGCGAAGGCATTCTCTGTGGGCACGACCGTGCCGAGCGATTATCGATTGTCCCGTATTACCGTAACCCGGGCCCGATATGCGTCACTGTTCAGGGCGCAACACTTCGAGTCAAGCGCGAGATTTCGAAATTCCTGCACGTTTTCGCGACGTGGCATTATCTAGACGTGCGGCACAAAAGTGCCTACCAGTCTCAAGAGCATCGGGGGCATCAGGGCGGATGGGCCGGCGGGGCGGCGATTGGGGACGGGAGGCGGGGCGGTCCGGCGAGTTCGACGGCCCGTCCGAGCCCACCGACGCAACCCTGACCGAGCGCGCCTACCGTGAAATCCGCCGCGACATCCGCGACGGCACGCTGCCGCCCGGCGAGGCGCTCAGGCTCGTCGCGCTGCGCGAGCGCTTCGCCGTAGGTTTCACGCCGCTGCGGGAGGCGATGATGCGCCTCGTCACCGAGCGGTTCGTGCTGGTCTCCGGGCAAAAGGGCTTCCGCGTCGCCCCCGCCGCCCGCGAGGACTTCGAGGATCTCCTCGACAGCCGCTTGCGCCTCGAACTCCTGCTGGTGCCGGAGGCGATCGCCCGTGGCGACGACCACTGGGAAGCCACCGTGCTCGCGACCTTCCACATGCTGTCGCGCCGGCCGATCCTCGATCCGGCCACTGGCCTTCTGGCGCCGGGGTGGGCCTCGGCCCACGAGCAGTTCCATCGCGCGCTGGTGGAGGCGGCGCCGAGCGTGCGGATGAAGTGGATCTGGCTATGGCTGTTCGAGCACTCGGAGCGCTACAAGGCGCTGCTCGCGCGGGCCGGCGGCATTCCCGGCGACGACCGCGCCGCCCATGAGCGGCTCCTGCATGCGGCACTCGCCCGCGACCCCGTCGCCGCCGCGCAGGCGTGCCGCGACCATGCCGCCGTCTTCCAGGCGCGTGCGCAGGCGACGCTCTGGCCGGACGGCTGAGGGCCCGGCCGACGGTGCTCAGTCGAACATGTTGGCTCAGTCGAACATGTTGCAGGGCACCGCGGCCCGGCCGGCGGCCGGCACCACCTTCGCCGTGTCGCCCGTCAACCCGGCGATCTCCAGCACCAGTTTGAGGCGGATCGCATCGGCGAAGCCGTCGAGGCTGCGCACCGGCACGACGAACGAGCCCGGACCGCCGATGACGCAGTCCTCGTAGTAGTGGTCGAGGTTGGGCAGGTGATACCAACTCGCGCCCTCGCTCAGCATCAGCGGCAGGCCGTTGATGGTGATGCCCTTCGCGATCAGCGCGTCGCGGCTGGTGGTGACAACGCCGCCCTGGTTGTTGGGTCCGTCGCCGGAAATGTCGATGACCTGGCGCACGCCCTTGTAGCCGTTGTCGGCGAACAGCCCGCCGGCATAGGC
This sequence comes from Pseudoxanthobacter soli DSM 19599, assembly GCA_945898215.1. Taxonomy (GTDB): domain Bacteria; phylum Pseudomonadota; class Alphaproteobacteria; order Rhizobiales; family Segnochrobactraceae; genus CAMDHY01. The sequence continues at coordinate 25,807 of CAMDHY010000028.1, forward strand.
GAGGGCGGACGAGATCGAGGTGCGCTGCACCGTCTTCAGCGGCGCCTCGGCGAGGCGATTGGCGAAGGCCTCCGCCGACTGCGGTCCGTCGATGAGCTGCCAGTCGGCGACCACGAACTGCTCGCCGACCCCGCCCCACTCGATGTAGGTGATCGCGACCTTGCCCGTCATGCCGTAGGCGACCGCCTTCGCCACCTCCTCCGACACCAGGGCGGAGACGTAGCCGTCGCGCTGGATCTGCTGTTCGTACTCGTCCATCGACTGCGAGATGTCGACGGCGAGCACGAGTTCGACGTCCACCTCGACATCGTCGGCTTCTGCCGGCACGGCGACGGTGAGCGAGGCGAAGACGGCGGCGGCGGCCGCGGCGGCGCGGGGAAGCTTCAAGGCGATCGGCAAGACGAAGACCTCCATCACAGGGACGGTGCGGTCCTCGGGCGTTCTTCCCGGCGATCGCCGGGTGCTCATCCGGCGGTCGCTCTCCAGTCGTTGCTGACAACGACTTCAAGCACCGTGCCAACGCCGCGAAGGCGGGCACGGGCAAGGGGTTGCGACGACGGCGACCTTCCGCCGCCGACATGATCGTGTTGCAATGCCGAAGAAATAGGCGCGCGCTGCGTGCTTCCGCGCCAGAGACGCGGAAAAAACGCTTTTACCACCAAAAGTTTAGAGCGCGAGCCAGCTTTGTTGTGCTGCGGAATCCGAGTCGCGTCAGCCGGCCGCGGCGGCCGGGTTTGCCGCCGTGTCGGCCGCGCCAGCGGCGGCCTTCGGCCCGCCCTTCGCCACCCCCACCAGCGCCGGCCGCAGCACCCGGTCGCCGATCACGTAGCCCGGCTGCAGGACCTTCACCACCGTCCCGCTCGCGACCGAGGGGTCTGGCACCTCGAACATCGCCTGATGGTGGTTGGGGTCGAAGCGCTCGCCGGCCGGGTCGATCCGGCGCACGCCGTGCTTGCCGAGGGTGGCGACGAACTCGCGCTCGGTCATCTCGACGCCGGAGAGCAGCGCCGCCAGCGCCTCGCCGCCCGCCGCCCGCGCGTCGGCGGAGACGGCTTCCAGGGTGCGGCCGAGATTGTCGCCGACCGACAGCACGTCGCGCGCGAAGGCCGTGACGGCATAGCGGCTGGCGTCCTGCACCTCGCGCTCGGTGCGGCGGCGCAGGTTTTCCATCTCGGCGAGCGTCCGCAGCACCTGGTCCTTCAGGCCGGCGTTCTCAGCCGCGAGGACCAGGATCTCGTGGGCGAGCCCCGTCTCGTGGTCGGCCTCCGGAGATGCCTCCGAAGCGGCGGTCTCGACGGGGGGCAGGTCGGCTTCGGCGTGCGGATCTGGCTTGTTCATGCTGGTCCCCGGCGGGGCCGCGCGCGGCCCCGTCTTTCAATCGGTCGATCGGTGGCCGAAGGTCAGGCGTTGCTGTTGATCCACTCGGCCAGGCGCCCCTTCGGAGCGGCACCGACCTGTGTCGCGGCGAGCTCGCCGTTCTTGAACATCAGCAGCGTCGGGATCGAACGGATACCGTACTTCGTCGCCGTCTGGTGGTTCTCGTCGACGTTCAGCTTCACGATCTTGACGCGGCCCTGCAATTCATTGCCGATCTCCTCGAGAGCCGGAGCGATCATCTTGCAGGGGCCGCACCATTCGGCCCAGAAATCGACGACCACCGGCTCGCTGGAATCGAGCACGTCGGCCTTGAAGGAGGCATCGGTAACTTTGGACGTCGCCATGACGGACCTCGTGAACTGTGTCGGGCGAGACGCTCGCCGACGTCGCGCCGAACGTAGGAAGCGACCCCCCGCCCGTCAAGGACGGGGGGCACCGCGGGGAGGGTCAAAAGGGGCGTGATCAGCCCGGCGGGCGTGCCGCTGCCGCTGCCTGTTTCGCCGCGTTGATCGCGGCCCCCAGCGGGCCGGCCAGCGCGGCATCGCCGATCGGGCCGATGTGCTTGTGCAGGATGGTGCCGTCCGGCCCGAGGACGAAGGTCTCCGGCACGCCGTAGACGCCCCACTCGATCGACGCGCGCCCGTTCGGGTCGACCCCGACCGCCGCATAGGGGTTGCCCAGCGCGCCGAGGAAGCGGCGGGCGTTCTCCGGCTGGTCCTTGTTGTTGATGCCGACGATCGAAAGCTCCGGATCCTCGGCAAGCCGCATCAACAGCGGGTGCTCGATCCGGCAGGGCCCGCACCACGAGGCGAACACGTTGACCAGCGTCGCCCGGCCGCGCAGGTCCGCCGGCGTCAGCCCGGGCACCGCCGCGCCGGCGCGCGTCAGGCCCTCGAGCGGCGGCAGCGCCGTCTCCGGCGCCGGCCGGCCGACCAGCACGGAGGGGATCGCCGAGGGGTCGCCGCCGACGTTCAGGCGGAACAGGAACAGCGCGGCGAGCGCCAGGAAGATCGCCACCGGCGCGCCGAGCAAAAGCCGCATCCGCCGCCGGCGCGCCGCCTCGGCGGGGTCGACCACCACGGGATCGACCGCCGTCATGGCCGCTGCGCCGCCGAGCGCCGCCGCACGCCGCGCGCTTCGAGCTCGGCGATGCGCTGCTTCAGCCGCCGCCCGTCGAGGAGGATCGAGGCGGTGATGCCGACGAGGACGACGGCGGTGATGGCGTAGGCTGCGAAGACGAAGCCGGTATGGCCGGAAAGCCAGCTCATTGTGCCGCCTCCACCCGCCGCGTCTCGCCGCTCGCGGCGGCCGCCGCCTGCATGCCGAGCACCGCGAGGCGCCGGCGCAGGAGCTCGTTGCGCATCGCCATCACCTGCAGTGTCGTGAACAGCAGCGTGAACGCCACCGCCATGACGAGCAGCGGCACCAGCATCGTCGGATGGATGGTCGGCCCATCCATGCGGAAGACGCTCGCCGGCTGGTGCAGCGTATTCCACCAGTCCACCGAGAACTTGATGATCGGGATGTTGATGGTGCCCACCAGCACCAGGATGGCGGCGACGCGGGCGGCGCGGATCTGGTCGTCGAAGGCGTGCCAGAGCGCGATCAGCCCGAGATACATGACGAACAGCACGAGCATCGAGGTGAGGCGGGCGTCCCACTCCCACCACGTCCCCCACATCGGCTTGCCCCAGATCGAGCCGGTGACGAGGGCGAGGAAGGTGAAGGCGGCGCCGAGCGGGGCGGCGGCGCGGGCCGCCACGTCGGCGAGCGGGTGGCGCCAGACCAGCGTGCCGAGCGCCGACACCGCCATCGACACGTAGGCGAACAGCCCGAGCCAGGCAGAGGGCACGTGCACGAACATGATGCGCACCGTCTCGCCCTGCTGGTAGTCGGCGGGGGCGAAGAAGAACGACAGCCACAGCCCGACCGCGAGGCAGGCGAGCGTCACCGCCCACAGGAACGGCAGCGCCCGCGCCGAAAGCGACGCGAAGCGGGTCGGATTGGCGAGGTCGGTCACACCCATGATCTGCTTCTAGTGCCGAGAGAGATCGACTTCAATGTGGCGTCGCCTCGCGCCGAAACCACGGGCGAGGGCCCTCCGCCATCGACCGGCCGGAAGGGGCGAGCCCCGGCCACGTCGCTCGCCTCGCCCGCGGGATCGTGAAACCGCCGGCGCTGGCCGGGCTGCCGTTCGTCCTCTACCAATTCGCGAGGAGACAAGCGGGGCGACGCGGCCCGCGCAGGTGGATGTCGTCGTGGTCCGGTCGATCGCCGTCCGGCGCGGAGGAGAGCTCCCATGACGAAATGGATCCTGCTGACCCTCGGCATGTTCCTGTTCTTCAACGGCATGATGTCGCGGACATACAGCTACAGCGATCCCGACCGCTATTGCTGGCAGATGGACTACATCAATCTCTACAGCTGCTTCGCGAGCCCTCTCGGTGCGCAGCTCGTGGTCTGGGGCGCGACGCTGCTCGGCGCTGCCCTGATCGTCGGCTGCTTCCTGTACGGACGGCGCAAGCGCGTCTAGGGCCCGGTCGGCCGTGGCGAGCGGGCTCCGGCCTCGCCTCGTCAGCTCTCGCCGGCCCTGAGCGCTGCGGCCGCGGCGATCGGCGCGATCACGAGCGAGAAAAGGGTGAGCGCGCAGAGGATCAGGAACGGCGGCAGGAAGGGCGCCGGGTCGGTGACGGCGGCATCCGCCGCGGCGACGCCGAAGATCAGCACCGGCACCGCGAGCGGCACTACCAGCACCGGCACGAGCAGGCCGCCGCGCCGCAGCCCCGCCGTCAAGGCAGCGCCGATCGCCCCCATCAGCGTCAGCGCCGGCGTGCCGGCAGCGAGCGTCAGCGTCACGGCCCCGATCGCCGTCGGCGAGAGATCGAGGAACAGCGCCAGGAAGGGGGCCGCGACGACGAGCGGCAGCCCGCTCGCCGTCCAGTGCGCCGCCGCCTTGGCGAGCACGACGAGCGACAGCGGTGCCTCGCCGGTGAGCAGGAGGTCGAGCGAGCCGTCGTCGCGGTCCGCCTGGAACAGCCGCTCGAGCCCGAGCAGCGTCGCCAGCAACGCGCCGATCCAGAGAATCCCGGGCCCGATGCGGGCGAGGAGCTTCAGGTCCGGCCCGACCCCGAGCGGCACGATGGTGACGACGACGAGGAAGAACAGCACGCTGACCGCTGCGCCGCCGCCGACGCGCAGCGACAGCGTCAGGTCGCGCCGATAGAGCGCCCACAGGGCCGCGATCATGGCAGACGCCGCACGCGGGAGCACCTCTCGCTGGCGCCGCTCACGCGGGCACCCTCGCGCCGAGGACCAGGCGCCGCGGCGCCGGGATCGGCAGCTCGGCGTGCGTCGCCGCCACGACGATGCCGCCGCCGGAAACGTGATCGCGGATCATCTCGCCGAGCCGCCGTTCCGCCGCCGCGTCGAGCGCCGCCGTCGGCTCGTCGAGCAGCCACAGGGGCCGTGGCGCGGCGATCAGGCGGGCGAGCGCGAGGCGCCGCCGCTGGCCGGCGGAGAGGTAGGCCGAGGGCAGGTCGGCGAGCGCAAGCAGCCCGACCGCGTCCAGCGCCTCGTCGACGCGATCTTGCCGGCCGCCGAGATAGACGGCCCAGAAACCAAGCGCCTCGGCGACCGACAGCGACGGCTTCACCGCGTCGAGGTGGCCGAGGTAGTGCACCTGGGCTGCAAGTGGCAGTTCATCGTCGCCGCCTTCGAGCCGCACCGTTCCCTCGCTGGGCGAGAGCAGCCCTGCGACGACGCGCAGCAGGCTCGACTTGCCGGCGCCGTTCGGTCCGGTGATGACCAGCGCCTCACCGGCGTCCACGGTGAAGGCGACGCCCTCGAACAGCCGCCGGCCGCCGCGATCGAGGGCGAGCCCGGCCGCCGCGAGACGGGTGGGGACTGGGGCCGTCACGGCGCGGTTTTCCGGGCCGATCGAGGCTCTCGATCGGCCGATCGGCGGGCTCGCTCGCACATTGGAGGTGATCTGGTTTCGCTCAGGGAAATTCGGTATAGGGCTTGCAACTCGCGCCGGCGGACGGTGCGGTCCAGTATGACTTCGGATGTTCCGACCGGCGCCGTGCCGGAGGGGCTCCGGTCCGACCTCCGGCAGTGGCCTCCTCCGCTGCCACGACGGCCGCCCCGGGACCATCCCGGTTCCGCCCCGCCGCGCCGCCATTCGAACAGGGGAACGCATCGGTGTCCACCCAGTCCCTCGACAGCTTCAAGTCCCGCAAGACCCTCGAGGTCGGCAAGTCCGAGTACGTCTACTTCAGCCTCAAGGAGGCGGAGAAGAACGGCCTGCCCGGGATTTCGGCGCTGCCGTTCTCCCTCAAGGTGCTGCTCGAGAACCTCCTGCGCTTCGAGGACGGGCGCACCGTCACCGCCGACGACATCCGCGCCGTCGCCGAGTGGATGGTCGACCGCCGCTCCGACCGGGAGATCGCCTTCCGCCCGGCGCGCGTGCTGATGCAGGACTTCACCGGCGTGCCCGCCGTCGTCGACCTCGCCGCGATGCGTGACGCGATGGCGGCCCTCGGCGGCGACCCGCAGAAGATCAACCCGCTGGTGCCGGTCGACCTCGTCATCGACCACTCGGTTGTGGTCGACTTCTTCGGCTCCGCCACCGCCTTCGACAAGAACGTCGCCCGCGAGTACGAGCAGAACCAGGAGCGCTACCGCTTCCTGAAGTGGGGCCAGGGCGCCTTCGAGAACTTCCGCGTCGTGCCGCCCGGTACCGGCATCTGCCACCAGGTCAACCTCGAGTACCTCGCCCAGACGGTGTGGACGAAGACCGAGACCGAGACCGACAAGAAGGGCCGCCCTGTCGAGCGCACATATGCGTTCCCGGACACCCTCGTCGGCACCGATTCCCACACGACGATGGTCAACGGCCTCGGCGTGCTCGGCTGGGGCGTCGGCGGCATCGAGGCGGAGGCGGCCATGCTCGGCCAGCCGATCTCGATGCTCCTGCCCGAAGTCGTCGGCTTCCGCCTCGACGGCAAGCTGAAGGAGGGCATCACCGCCACCGATCTGGTGCTGACGGTGACGCAGATGCTCCGCAAGAAGGGCGTCGTCGGCAAGTTCGTCGAGTTCTACGGTCCCGGCCTCGACAACCTGTCGCTGGCCGACCGGGCGACGATCGCCAACATGGCGCCGGAATACGGCGCCACCTGCGGCTTCTTCCCGATCGATTCCGAGACGATCGAGTATCTCGAGGAGACCGGCCGCAAGGGCAGCCGCGTCGAGCTCGTCGAGAAGTACGCCAAGGCCCAGGGCATGTGGCGGACGAAGTCGACGCCGGAACCGGTGTTCACCGACACGCTCGAGCTCGACATCTCCAACGTGCTGCCGTCGCTCGCCGGCCCGAAGCGCCCGCAGGATCGCGTGCTGCTCGCCGAATCCAAGCAGGGCTTCGCTTCCGCGCTGGAAGGCGAGTTCAAGAAGCCCGGCGAGGCCGCCAAGCGCGTGCCCGTGGAAGGCCGCGACTTCGACGTCGGTCACGGCGACGTGGTGATCGCCGCGATCACCTCCTGCACCAACACCTCGAACCCGAGCGTGCTTATCGCCGCTGGCCTGCTCGCCCGAAACGCGGTGGCGAAGGGCCTCGTCTCGAAGCCGTGGGTGAAGACCTCGCTCGCCCCCGGCAGCCAGGTGGTGGCTGAGTATCTCGACCGCTCCGGCCTGCAGAAGGACCTCGACACCCTCGGCTTCAATCTCGTCGGCTTCGGCTGCACCACCTGCATCGGCAACTCCGGCCCGCTGCCGGAACCCGTCTCGGTGGCGATCAACGCGGGCGACCTCGTCGCCGCCGCGGTGCTCTCCGGCAACCGCAACTTCGAGGGCCGCGTCAATCCGGACGTCAAGGCGAACTATCTCGCCTCGCCGCCGCTCGTCGTCGCCTATGCGCTCGCCGGCTCGATGCAGATCGACCTGACGCGCGAGCCGCTCGGCTACACGAAGAAGGGCGAGCCGGTCTATCTCCGGGACATCTGGCCGTCCAACAAGGAGATCGCCCAGTTCATCCGCGACAACGTCACCAAGAAGATGTTCAAGGAGCGCTACGCCGACGTCTTCAAGGGCGACGAGCAGTGGCAGAAGATCACCGTGCCCACCGGTGACACCTACACCTGGGACGACGCCTCCACCTACGTCCGCAACCCGCCCTACTTCGTCGGCATGCAGCACACGCCGACGCCTCCAGGCGACATCGTCGGCGCGCGGGTGCTCGGCCTGTTCCTCGACTCGATCACCACCGACCACATCTCGCCGGCCGGCTCGATCAAGGCCGCCTCGCCGGCGGGCGAGTACCTCGTCTCGCACCAGGTCCGCCCGGTCGACTTCAACCAGTACGGCACGCGGCGCGGCAATCACGAAGTGATGATGCGCGGCACCTTCGGCAACATCCGCATCAAGAACCAGATGCTCGGTGGCAAGGAGGGTGGCTTCACCCTGCACCAGCCGGACGCCGCCGAGATGCCCATCTACGACGCTGCGATGCAGTATAAAGCGGAGGGCGTGCCGCTCGTCGTTTTCGCCGGCAAGGAATACGGCACTGGCTCGTCGCGCGACTGGGCCGCCAAGGGCACCAACCTGCTCGGCGTGCGCGCCGTCATCGCCCAGTCGTTCGAGCGCATCCACCGCTCCAACCTCGTCGGCATGGGCGTGCTGCCAGCCACCTTCAAGGACGGCGAGAGCTGGCTGACGCTCGGTCTCAAGGGCGACGAGGTGGTGACGATCCGCGGCATCGAGACGGGGCTGATGCCGCGCCAGACGCTGTCGGCGGAGATCGTCTCGGCCGACGGCACGGTGCGTCACGTCGAGCTGCTCTGCCGGATCGATACCCTCGACGAGCTCGAGTACTTCAAGAACGGCGGCATCCTGCAGTACGTCCTGCGCAACCTCGCCGCCTGAGTGTTCCGGCGCGCCCCGGCGCGCCGGCCCTCATCCGGCCTTCGGCCACCTTCTCCCGCAAGCGGCAGAAGGGACGTGCGGGTCGGACGCTCCACCTCCCTCTCCGTCATCGCCCGGCTCGACCGGGCGATCCATTCTTGCGGAGACGTCCGCCGTCTCCGGGTGGATGGATGGCCCGGTCAAGCCGGGCCATGACGACGGAGGGGGCAGGGGCCGCGGTCAGGCGGTCGGTCGCTCACTGCGCCGCGAGTTCCGAGTGGGATCCACCGGCTCCCCCTTCTCCCGCATCGCGGGAGAAGGTGCCCGAAGGGCGGATGAGGGCCGCGCGGAACGCGCGAAGGGCCCGCGGCCGCAGCCGTGCGGAGCCCGCGCCAGCGCCGTTACCCCGTCGCCCGCACCACCGCGAGCGTGATCGCGGTGCCCGCCGCCGCCGAGACGGCGGAGAGGCCGGTGCCCCAGGCGATGTCGACCAGCGACACCACGCCCGGCCAGTTCTTCAGCGTCGCCCAGTTGGTCAGGTCGTAGGTCATGTAGGTGAACAGGCCGAACAGGGCGCCGCGGACGAGCGCCTGGGTCCAGCGCCCCTCGGCCACGGCCGGCATCACCGCGAAATAGAGCAGCCCGGCGATGAACAGCACGTAGAAGGCGACGGCCGGCCCCCAGACGACGCCGTCGGCGATCAGGCCCTCGAGCCGCGGCCGGTAGAACTGCGCGCCGACCGTCGACAGCCAGACGGCGTCGACGACGGCGAACACCAGCGCCGTTGCCACGTATGCGATCACGACGCTCTGCATCGACCGGTCCACCTGTTGTTTCAGCACCTCTACGCCGTCCGGGGCGGGCCGGTTCAGCGCCGGTCACGGAAAAAGCCCCGGAGCAGCTCGGCCGCCTCACGCTCGCCGATGCCGGAATAGACGTCCGGCGCGTGGTGGCAGGTGGGCGAGGCGTAGAGGCGCACGCCGTGCTCGACGGCGCCGCCCTTCGGGTCACCGGCGCCGAAATAGAGGCGGCGGAGGCGGGCGAACGAGATCGCCGCCGAGCACATCGGGCAGGGCTCCAGCGTCACGTAGAGGTCGCAGCCGATCAGCCGCTCCGAGCCGAGCCTTTCGGTGGCGGCGCGGATTGCCAGCATTTCCGCGTGGGCGGTCGGGTCGCGGAGCTCGAGCGTGCGATTGCCGGCACTCGCGAGCACGCTGCCGTCTGGCGCCAGAATGACCGCGCCGACCGGCACCTCGCCGCGCGCCGCCGCCGCCCGCGCTTCACCTAGCGCGAGCGTCATCGGCGATGACGGCGCGGCCGCGCCGGGTGTTGGCGACGGTATCTCCTCGGTCCGGTCAACATCTCCCATCACGAGGCTCCGTTCGGCCGCGCTTTCCCGTATCCGCGCCGCGGCCGCTCTGCTATCACGCGCCATCATGTCAACATCCGAAGAAACCGGCGACCGTCGCGAACGGATCGCCAAAGTCATCGCCCGGGCCGGGCTGTGCTCCCGCCGTGAGGCCGAGGAGTGGATCGTCGCCGGGCGCGTCGCCATCAACGGCACGCTGCTCGAGACGCCCGCCCACACCGTCGGCGAGGGTGACCACGTCACCGTCGATGGTGTGCCGCTGCCCGATCGCGAGCCGACCCGGCTGTGGCTCTACCACAAGCCGCGCGGGCTGGTGACCACCAACAGCGACCCCGAGGGCCGGCCGACGGTGTTCGAGCACCTGCCGCAGGACCTGCCGCGGGTGATGACCATCGGCCGCCTCGACATCAACACCGAGGGGCTGCTGCTTCTCACCAACGACGGCGGCCTCGCGCGCGTGCTCGAGCTGCCGGCGACCGGCTGGCTGCGCCGCTACCGCGTGCGCGCCCACGGCGACGTCACCCAGGCCGATCTCGACAAGCTGAAGGAGGGCGTCGCCGTCGACGGCGTGCTCGATGGCCCGGTCGAGGCGACGCTCGACCGCGTCCAGGGCGCCAACGCCTGGCTGATGATCGGCATCCGCGAGGGCAAGAACCGCGAGGTCAAGCAGGTGCTCGGCACCGTCGGCCTCGAGGTGTCGCGCCTCATCCGCATCTCGTTCGGGCCGTTCCAGCTCGCCGATCTCGAGCCGGGCGAGGTGCGCGAGATCCGCGGCCGCATCCTGCGCGACCAACTCGGCGACCGTCTCGCCGACGAGGCCGGCTGTGTTTTCGCGACCGGCAACGACGCCGAGCCGCGCACGGCAAAGCCGCGCAAGACGTCCGTGCGCACCGCGGCCGCGTCCGCCGCGGCCGACACGCCGCGCCCGTCGCGGGCACGTACGGTCGCCGACGACGGTGCCGCGCCCCGGCCCGGCGCCCGTGAACGGGCCGCCCGCGTCGCTCCCGCGGGCCGTCGTGCCGGCGACCGGCCGCTGTCGGGTGGCGGCGACGGTCCGCGCATGGCCTCGCGCGGCTCGCGCTCCCACGACGAAGGCCGCTCGCGCGGCACCCGCTCCCACGACGGCGAGGGTGGGCGTCCCCCCCGCGCCGCCCGGCCGGCCAACCCCAACCCGCGCGTGCTCGCCCCGACCGACTGGACCGGCGAGTATGCCAGTGAGGGTCCGGCGCCGGTGAAGGAGGAGCGTCCCGCCAAGCGCGGTGCGCCGCGCGGCGACGGTCCGCGCAGTGCGGGATCGCGCGGTGATGGACCGCGCAGCGCCGGCCCGCGTGGCGCCGGGGCGCGCAGCCTCGGCAGCGACGCCCCGCGTGGCCGTTCCGACGGCCCCCGCAGTGCCGCCCCGCGTTCGGCCGGCTCGCGTGGCGACGCGCCGGGTGCCGACGAACGGCCGCCGCGGGTCGGTCGCCCGTCGCGCGGCACCTCCGTCTGGCGCGCCGACGATGCCGGTGGCCGGCCGATGCGCAAGCGCGAGACCGGCGAGATCGACAGCCCGACGCCGCGTGCGGCTGGCGACCGTCCCGTGCGCGCGCCGCGCGCCGAGGGTGACCGTCCGGTGCGCCGCCGTCCGGACGCGGAGGTGACCGGCTGGTCGCCGCCGCAGGGTCCGGTCACCGCCACCGACAAGCCGAGCCGCCGCATGGCCGCCCGCGCCCGCGACGCCGCCACGCTGGGTGATGACGCACCCGCGCGGCCGCCCCGCGCGCGCCCGTCGTCCGGCGAGCGCACGCCTTATGCCGGCCGGCCGCGCAGCGACGAGCGGCCCGCCCCGCGCAGCCGCGGCGACTTCCCGGATCGTCCTCCACGCCGCTCCGCCGACGGCCCCGCCCGGCCGCCGCGCCGCACCACAGTGGAGGGCGCCGAGCGCCCCGCCCGCGCCCCGCGCGCCGGCGGCGACCGGCCGTACACGTCCCGCCCGCCGCGTGCCGAAGGCGAGCGCACCTACAAGCCCCGCGCGCCACGGGCCGAAGGTGACCGTCCCGCCCGCGCCCCGCGCGCCGACGGCGAGCGTCCGTACACGCCGCGCCCGCCTCGCGCCGAAGGCGAGCGCACCTACAAGCCGCGCGCGCCGCGGGCCGATGGTGACCGTCCCGCCCGGGCGCCCCGCGCCGAGGGGGAGCGGACGTACAAGCCGCGTGCCCCGCGTGCCGAGGGCGAGCGGACGTACACGCCGCGTCCGCCTCGCGCCGAGGGCGAGCGCACCTACAAGCCGCGTCCGCCGCGGGCCGACGGCGACCGTCCCGCCCGTCCGCCGCGCGCCGGTGGTCCGGCCGGTGCCGGTCGTCCGGCGGGCGGCGGTCGTCCCGGCGGCAAGCCGTCGCTCGGCGGCGACCGGCCGCGTCCGTCCGGCCCGCCGAAGGGTCGCCCGGCCGGCAGCACGCGCGGCGGTGGCCCGAAGGGCGGGTCCAATGGTCCCAAGGGTGGACCAAGATCCGGTGGACCGCGCAGCGGCGGGCCAAAGGGTCGGCCGGCCGGTGGCACGCCGCGCGGGCGTCCGCGCGACGGCCAGTAGCCTCCAGGCGACCGGGGAGCGGCGGTGCGCATCGTCGGCGGACGCTTTCGCGGCGCGGCGCTCGCCACGCCGGCCGACCGCGCGACGCGGCCGACCTCCGACCGGCTGCGCGAGAGCCTGTTCAACATCCTCGCGCACGCCTACGGCGACCCCGCCACAGACGCCCGCGTCATCGACCTGTTCGCCGGCACCGGCGCGCTCGGGCTGGAGGCGATGTCGCGCGGCGCCGTCTACTGCCTGTTCGTCGAGGATGCCGGGCCGGCGCGGGCCCTGATCCGCCGCAACATCGAGACGCTGTCGCTCACCGGCACGACCCGGCTGTTCCGCCGCGACGCGACGAAGCTCGGCCCGTGCGCGCCAGTGGATCCCTTCGACCTCGCCTTCCTCGACCCGCCCTACGGCAAGGGCCTCGGCGACAAGGCGCTCTCCGCCCTCGTCGGCGGTGGCTGGCTGAAGGACGGCGCGCTTGCCGTGCTCGAGGAAGACGCCGCCGCCGAGGTGACGATCCCGCCGGCCTTCACCGTCGAGGAGCGCCGCACGCAAGGTGATACGGCGCTGACGTTCCTGAGATATTCGGCCGCTGGTTAGGCGCCGACGCCCGTCATCCGCCGCGCCGTCCTGAGCGCCGCTCCCGCTGCCGCGATGCGCGCCAGGGCCTCGGCCACCGGCTCGACGACGACCTCCATTTGGAAGCCGCTGGCGTGGAGCAGGCGGCCCTCGTCGAGCATGAGGCCGACGTGGCCGGGCCAGAACAGCAGGTCGCCGCGCCAAAGGCGCGAGCGGCGGCCGTCGACGGGTGCGGCGTCGAGGGGCAGGTCGTCGCCGAGCGCCGCCTCCTGCTGGTCGCTGTCGCGCGGGGCGGCGACGCCAGCCATGCGCAGCGACAGCTGCACGAGGCCGGAGCAGTCGAGGCCGAGCGTCGTGGCGCCACCCCACAGGTAGGGCGTGCCGACCAGTCGCTCGGCCACCGCGACGACGTCCGCCGCGCGAGCGTCCGCCGGCTCGAGGTGGCGGGCGATCACCGCGCCGCCACCGTTGGCGAGCACGGCGTAGAGCGTGCCGCGCCGCTCCTCCTCCCGCACGACGGCGTCGCCGGCGCCCATCGACAGGTGGCCGAGGGCCGGCAGCTTCAGGTCGGGGCCGGGGTAGCGGAAGGTGCGGAGCGCCGCGACGCGGTGCGTCGGCGCCGGCTCGGGGGGGCCGAGCATGTCGGCCGGCAGGTAGCCGACATAGCCGTCGCGGGAAAGCTCGCCCCACGCCCAGCCCTCGATCGTCTCCTCGTAGATCGTCACGAGGTCGCCGGCGAGCGCCTCGCTGTCGAGGGGGGCGTCGAAGCGCGGCGCCCGGTGCAGCGGCGCGGACGCCGCCACCACCCGCCGGACCTCGCCGTCGACATAGCGGTCTGCGGTGACGACGCCCTCGAGGCGACGCGCCGCGAGATCCGGGCGGGCCGGCGTGACGCGGTGGTCGAGAGCGGGGGCGTCGCTCACCGGGTCAGGCCGCGTGCCGGCGGGCTTCGAGCTCCCGCATCGCGGCGGCGTCGCGCAGCGACAGGTCCGGATAGTCCGGATCGCTGCCGACCTCCGGCAGGATGCGCCACGAGCGGGCGCACTTGGCGCCGGTCGCCAGCGCCGGCACTACGGCGACACCCGCCACCTCGTCGAGGCGGAAGGCATCCGCCGGACCGTCCTCGGCCGACAGGGTCGCATCGCTGGTGATGCAGATTTCCGCCAGATCCAGACCGGCGAGGGCGGCCCTGAGCTCGGCGTCGATGACGTGCACCACCGGGGCCGCCTCCAGCGAGGCGCCGATGCGCTTCTCGCGCCGCTCGATCTCGAGCGCGCCGGTGACGACGCGGCGCACGAGGCGCACCTTGCGCCACTTCTCGGCCAGCGCCTCGTCGCGCCACGACGCCGGCACCTCGGGGAACAGCCTGAGATGCACCGAGCCGTCCTCGGACGGGTGCAGCGACTGCCACGTCTCCTCGGTGGTGAACGGCAGCACCGGTGCGAGCCAGGCCGTCACCGCCTCGAAGATCGTCCTTACCACCGCCAGCGCCGCCTGCCGCCGCTTCGACGACCACGGGTCGCAATAGAGCGTGTCCTTGCGGACGTCGAAGTAGAAGGCGGAGAGGTCGACCGTCATGAACATCGTCACGGCGGAGACGGCGCGCTTGAAGTCGTAGGCGAGGTAGGCCTCGCGCACGACCTGATCGAGCTCGGCGAGCCGGTGCAGCATCAGCCGCTCGAGCTCCGGCATCTCGCCGTGCGGCAGCGCGAAGCCCTCGTCGTGGGCGAGCGAGCCCAGCATCCAGCGCAGCGTGTTGCGCAGCTTGCGGTAGGTGTCGGCGGTGGACTTGATGATCTCCGGGCCGATGCGCTGGTCGTCGGCATAGTCGGCCGACAGCACCCAGAGCCGTAGGATATCGGCGCCGTACTGCTTGATGACGTCCTGGGGCGCGACCGTGTTGCCGAGCGACTTCGACATCTTCCGCCCGTCCTCGGCCATGGTGAAGCCGTGGGTGACGACGGTGTCGTAAGGCGCGCGGCCGCGGGTGCCGCAGCTTTCCAGAAGCGAGGAGTGGAACCAGCCGCGGTGCTGGTCGGAGCCTTCCAGATAGACGTCCGCCGGCCACTTCAGGTCCGGGCGCCTCTCCAGCACGAAGGCGTGGGTGGAGCCGGAATCGAACCAGACGTCGAGGATGTCGTCGACCTTCTCCCATTGGTCGAGATCGTTCACGAGCCCGCCGAGGAAGCGCGCGCGGGCGTCGTCGGTGAACCACGCGTCGGCGCCCTCGGCGGCGAAGGCCGTGGTGACGCGGGCGACGAGCTCGTCGTTGGCGGGGAAGCCCGGCCCCGGCGCGATTGCTTCCGTGGTGGTGTTGCGGAACACGGCGATCGGCACGCCCCAGGCGCGCTGGCGCGAGACCACCCAGTCCGGCCGGTTCTCGATCATGCCGCGCAACCGGTTCTGCCCGGCGGGCGGCACGAAGCGGGTGGCCGCGATGGCGGCCAGCGCGCGGGTGCGCAGGGTGTCGGGCGTGTTCGCCTGCCCGGAACTCGACGCGAACCCTCCCCCCTCGCGGGGGAGGGCAGGGAGGGGGGGAGCGGCAGATTCGGCATCGGATTGGGGCGAAGAGT
>CAMDHY010000029.1 GCA_945898215.1 Pseudoxanthobacter soli DSM 19599
GGCCGGCTCGCCGCGATCAGGCGGTGGGCGGCGGCGACGATCTCGTCCTCGCCGCGATGGGTGCTGGCGGCGACCCAGCGCGGCCGCGCCCCGACCAGCGCCGTCAGCGCCGCGAGTTCGTCGGCGTCGGCGGGCGGTGGCGGACCGTCGACCTTGAGGTTGCCGGTCACCTCGACCAATGCCGCCCCGAGCCCGGCGAAGCGCTCGCCGTCGCCCTCCGACTGGGCGAGCACGAGGTCGACCGCGCCGAACATCGCGTTCGCCGTCGCCGGCAGCTTGCGCCAGCGCCGGTACGAGCGGGCGGAGAGGCGGGCGTTGACGACGATGCGCGGGATGCCGCGGCCGGCCGTCTCGGCGAGCGCGACCGGCCATACCTCCGATTCGACGAAGAGCGCGGCGGCGGGCCGCCAGGCGTCGAGGAAGCGGGTGACATAGGGCGCGACGTCGAGGGGAACGAACTGGTGCACCGCCCCCGCCGGCAGGCGGTCGGCGGCGATGCGCGCCGAGGTGACGGTTCCCGTCGTCACCAGCGCCGCGATGCCGCGCGCGACCATCGCCTCCACCAGCGGCAGGACCGCGGAGAACTCGCCCACGCTCGCGGCGTGAACCCAGATCAGCGGCCCGGCGGGCCGCGGCTGTGACGGCTTGCCATAGCGCTCGCCGCGCCGCGCGCGATCCTCCTTGCCGCGGGCCGTGCGGAACGCCAGCAGGCCCCATAGCAGCGGCCGCGCCATCCGGCCGAGGGCGCGCCATACCGGTGTCAGACCGACCGAAGGCCGCGCTCCCGGCTCAGCCATTGCGCCGATCGGCCGAACCGCACGCCGGTCGTGCCGGGACGTTCGCAATGTCGGGCGTCATCGCCACGGCGATCCCGTTCCCGCGTGTCCCGACGGCCAGCGACCGGAGACGTCCGGGGACGCACTCGCCCGCCGGCGCCCCGCTGTGGCCGCCGGAGACACGTCGTTGGACCGTGAAAGCCGTTGGTGCATTCGCCATGGGCGCCGGTCAGCCGGCGCGATCCTCGTCTGGGTCGAGCAGTCGGTGCAGGTGGACCACGTAATAGCGCATCAGCGCATTGTCCACGGTCGCCTGCGCCTTCGCCTTCCAGGCGACGCGGGCGCTGGCGTAGTCGGGGAAGACGCCGACCATGTCGACCTTAGACAAGTCGCGGAATTCGTTGGAGCCGATGGCGGCGAGCTCGCCGCCGAAGACGAGATGGAGAAGCTGTTTTCCCGGGGGTTCCGGCGGAGCCTTCGGTTCGGTGGTCATCATGGGCCTCGTGTGGCGTCGCTGCGCGGCCATCCTCGCCGGAACGCCGGCCGCTGCCAATGCGACGTGAGCCCCTTCCCGCCGAGGTCGGGTTCGCAAACGCCTGAAGACACGGCGAGCGCCCGAACATGCGCCGCCGTGACGTCTCTGTCCGGCCTGTCACTACCACAACCCCGACGTGCTCAAAAGAACGGTCAGGCGCCCTCGGCCGCCAGCCGATCCGACGTGAGAGACCACTGCTCTACCGCCGAGTTCGGCCGGTGGTCGGTGTTCCGCGCTGGGGTTGTGCAAGACCGCCAATCGAAGGGGCCACCGCAGACACCGGCGGGCGCCGACCGTCCCGCCGACCACACAACCAGAAAGCGTAGAGGCAGGCTCGGCCGCTCCGCCGGCTGGCAGGCCGTCACAACACCGGCAGGACGGCGGGTTCGTCGGGAACCGGATTGAGGGCATCCGGATCGCGCTTCTCGTTGACCTTGCGGTCCAATTCCACCTCTGCGGGGGTTTGGGGCTCGTTCTGATGTCCCCGGCTGATCGGCCTTGGCGTCGTCGGAACGTCGGTCGGCATCGCATCCTCTATCGGTTCGGTCAAGAAAACCAACCGTCCCGGACGCGTTGGGTTCCCCGCTGCACGTCCTACTAGAAGTGGGTGAATCCGGTAGCGATCCAAGCCGATTTAAGAATTTTATGAGCTTGTGACGACCGGTTGGACGGTCTACTGTGTGAGGCGGGGACAGGGAGGAGACTGGCACGATGAGAGACCTAAGCCCGATCTGCACACGCTGAAGTGGTGGAAGTGTTCAGTCCGCAGGGCGTGACCACCGCCTCGGGCGAGGACGATTCGGCACACGTTCTCGATGGCTGGACGCTCGGTGCGGAGCCAGCCTGTCTGAGCCTCGTGCACCTGGAGCCCGTCGGCTCGGGCGTTCGCCTCACCGCTCCGGCCGAGGCCGTTGGGGTACTCCTTCGTCGGTGCATCTCTGGCCCGGTCGCATCGCGCGGTGCCTCCGTCAGACTCACCATCCGGATCGCGTCAAGCGACGCGCGGGCACTGAAGCGCGCCCTGCTCAATCTCTCCGTCTGCGTCGTCATCGGCGGGCGCCGCCGAACGCTGTCCTCGCTGCACGCCTCGGCCTTCGAGGTGGCGCGCGACGGGGCGCTGGTGGTCAGCCTCGAGACCACATGGGCGACACGGGCGACGGCCAGCCACGTCGAGCTGCGCTTTCGGCGGGTGGCGATCGACTGCCACCTCCAGTCCCTCGACTTCACGGCTCGCCCCATCGGCAGAGGGCGGGGCGCCGGAGCATCCGGCCCTGGCCGCCGCGACGGCACCCGGTTCGCCGACGCTTGCGTCGGCGCCGGAGGCCCCTTTACGCCGGAGCATTCGCCCTGGGCGATCACCTTCCCCGAGGGCGAGGGCGACGCTCCCGTCGTTGTCGTCGACGCCAGGGGCCTGCGGGCCGAATTCACGGCGGCGTCACGGTTCATGACCCTGACCCGCCGTGTGCCGCTGCCCGACGGTGCCAACGGCAAGCTGCTG
This sequence comes from Pseudoxanthobacter soli DSM 19599, assembly GCA_945898215.1. GTDB lineage: Bacteria > Pseudomonadota > Alphaproteobacteria > Rhizobiales > Segnochrobactraceae > CAMDHY01. The sequence continues at coordinate 2,810 of CAMDHY010000029.1, forward strand.
CGGATCGAACTGCGGCTGCGGGGGGAGAACGCGGACGAGTGGCACGGGCTGCTGGCGAACATCGCTATCGGCGTGGCGACCGAGGGCCGCTCGCCTCGCAATCTGCTGCGACTTTCGCCTCATTGCGCCTATGCCGAGAGCGACCGCGAGGTTCGCGTCATCGCGGTGGCCCCGTGCCTCGGCCAGATGACCGAGTGCGTCGTCGAACTGACGTTCCAGCATGGCGACGCCGTCGTCACCCTCGAGGGCATCGACGTGCTGCTGGTGGCCCGGGGAGTGGACGACCCCGTCAAGGCAACCCCGGACAAGAGCTTAGTGCTCGGCTCGCCGGCCCCGGCAACGGCCTCGACGGTGGCACCGACCGTCGCCGTCGTCGGCTGGCAGCTCGCCGACAACGCCGTCGGGCGCGCCTATGTACTGGCGGACATGCTGCGCTCCAGCCACCCGACGGAAATCGTCGGGCCGCTGTTCGGGTCGGAAGGCGTCGGCATCTGGGAGCCGCTGCTATCCGCCGACCTGCCGATGCGCTCGTTCACCGGCGGGACCATGCGCACCTTCGTCGCCGCGGCGGCAGCCTTCGCGCAGGAGGTCCGGTGTGACGTCGCCTACATCTCAAAACCCAGGCTGCCGGCGATCCTGCTGGCGCTGCTGATCCATCACCGAACGGGTTGCGGGCTCATTCTCGACATCGACGACCACGAGCTCTCCTTCTTCCCCGGGGCGGAAGGCATCGGAATCGACGAGGCCGTGGCGCGCCTCGAGAGGCAGGCGACGGGACTTGCGACAGCTGCCACGGGTGACGACAGCGATGACGAGGACCAGGGCTCCGTCGTGGTGCCGTCGCTGCCCGACGAGGAGCGCCCCGACGGCGGCCTCTGGACCGCCCTCGCCGAGACCCTGATCCCGAGCTTCGACGATCGAACGGTATCCAATGCCGCGCTGCGGGATCGCTACGGCGGCCTCGTCGTCCGCCACGCACGGGACGAGGCGATCTTTCACCCCGATGCGGCGCTGAAGGCCCGCATCCGCGGCGAGTTCGGCATCGACGATGGTGATCGCGTCATTCTCTTCATGGGCACGCCGCGCCGCCACAAGGGCCTCGAGAGGCTCGCCGCTGCGATGCACCGGGTCGACGACGCGCGGCTGCGGCTCGTCGTCGTCGGCACCATCAACGACCGCGGCATGCAGCGCGACCTGCTCGCCCACAGCCGGGCGCGGATCAGCCTGTTTCCGAACCAGCCGTGGCAGCGACTGCCGGAGCTAAGCCGCCTCGCCGATGGGGTCTGCCTGCTGCAGGACCCCGAATCGCCGATCGCCCGCTACCAGATTCCCGCCAAGCTGACCGATGCCCTCGCCCTCGGCGTGCCGGTGGCCACCACCCGGGTGGCACCGCTCGCCGACACCCCTGCCCCGTCGGTGGTAACCTACATCGACGACGACGACGCCCTCGACGCGTGGCTGCGCTCCATCGCAGCCGGCGACGACGACGACGCCCTCGCCGACCGACGGATCGCATGGTTCCACGAGGAGCTCGGCTACCGGGTCAACCGGGCGCGGATCGAGACGGTCGTCGAGCACTGCCTGACCCGGCGGCGGACTTGGAAGCCGGAGTGGACGGCGCTGTTCGCGGCCCTCAACCACTGCTACAGCGCTGGCCTGCCCGAAGATCCGCCGGCCTGGGCCGGCGAGGCGGGCCGCCGAAAGGAAATCCGCGCGCCGGAGATCCACCGGCGGGCCCCCCTGGACCTCGTCTGCTTCTGGAAGCAGAACGACACCGGCATCTACGGACGCCGCCACGACATGCTGATGCGGTACCTGCGCGAAAGCGATCGTGTGCGCAGCCTCCTCGTCTTCGATGCGCCGATCCGCGTCGCGGCGGTGGAGAAGACGGCGCAGCGTGGCCGGACCGCCGTTCTGGACCAGGCGAAGCTCACCTCGGACGCGACGATCCGCCGGTTCCTCGAACTCGACGACGAGCGTGACGTGCGCCGGCGCGTCTTCGTCCACGGCGACAAGCCCGGCGAGAGCTTTTACGGCCGGACGCTCGACACGCTCGACGGCTATGCCGACTTCGTCGCGCAGCACCTCGCTGCGCGTACGGCGAGCGGCGCACGGCGTCTCGCCTGGGTTTGGCCGATCGCGCCGCACTTCGCCGAGATCGCGGAAACCGTCGGCTTAGACGCGGTGGCGGTCGACCTCGTCGACGACGAGCGGGCGATGGCGCGCAACCCCGATCGCCGGCTCGCGCTCGACGAGGAGTATCGGCGCACCCTCGGCTGCGCCGACGTGATCTTCGCCAACTGCGAAACGCTGCGCGACCGCTTTCCCGCCTTCCGGGACGCGATCCGCGTCGTGCCCAACGCCTGCGAGATCCTCGGCGAACCGGTGACGGCGGTGCCGAACGATATCGCCCACCTGCCGGGGCCGCTGATCGGCTACGTCGGTAACCTGCGCCACCGGCTCGATGTGCCGCTCATCGAGGAGCTTGCCCGCGTTCACCCGCACTGGAGCATCGTGCTCGTCGGCTCGGCGCACGGCAGCCCGGAGGTGTTGCGGCTGCAGGGACTGCGCAACGTCCACTTCACCGGACCGCGCACCTACGAGGAGGCGCAGCGCTACATCCGCTGCTTCGACGTCGCCATCATGCCGCATCTGCGCAACGAGATGAGCGACAGCATGAACCCGCTGAAGCTCTACGTGTACGTGGCGCTCGGCAAGCGCGTCGTCTCGACCCGGGTCAGCAACATCGAGGAGTTGCGCGACCACGTCGACATCGCCGACGATGGTCCGGACTTCCTTGCCAAGGTGGAGCTGGCCGTGGCACGAGCCCGGTTCGACGGCGTCAACCGTCCCCTGCCACGGGAGGCCCTGTGGGAGATCAGCTGGCAGCAGCGGGTCGCCACCATGCTCGCGGCGATCGCGTGATCCAGCGCGGGACGCGGGCGCAGGCATCCCGGTCTCGAACGAGGGCGCGCCCATGCTGGAACGACTGACGGACCCGCGCAACGCGGCCATCGCCAAGCCGAACGCCCACGCACTCGCCCTGCTCGACCGGGTGCTGGCGCGCGACCCGGCACCGGTGATCTGCGAGGTGGGCGTCGGCATCGGCGCCACCACCGTCGAGCTCTGCCGCAAGCTCGACAACCGCGGGCGCATTTTGCTGTTCGACTTCGAGGACCGGCTGACCGACCTCGGCACCGATCTCGTCGGGCTCGGCTTCACAAATGTCGAGCTGCACGCCAACACGCGGCGGCGCTACGACAACTACAACTGGTCGCTCACGACGCTGCTGCAGGCGCGCCGGCAGTCGGGCGACGATCCGGCGCTGTTCGACTTCGTCTTCCTCGACGGCGGCCACGCCTTCCACCACGACGCGCCGGCGGCGATGCTCCTGAAGGAGCTTCTGAAGCCGGGCGGGCTGATGCTGCTCGACGACTACGACTGGTCCTTCGCCGTCTCGCCGACGATGAACCCGCAGAAGAACCCCGACATCCGCCTCGACTACACCGAAGCACAGATCGAGACGCCGCACGTCCGGCTGATCTGCGACCTGTTCTTCGATCATGACCCCGCCTACCGGAAGGTCGAGATTGGCTACCGCGTGCCCTTCGAGCACCGGCGCGCCTACCAGAAGGCGCCGTTCGATGACTGAGGGCGCGCCGGGAGGAGCCGCGGCGCCTCCGGGCGAACCGCCGGCGGAGGTGTTCGTCACCGGCACCTTCGACGTCGAGAACTACGGTGACCTTCTATTTCCGCTCGTCGCCGCCCGCCGGCTCGCTCCGCACGGGCTCACGGTGGTGCCGGTGTCGCCGACGGCGTCGCGCACGCGCTGGGCAGACGCGACGCCGTGCGTGGCGCTCGCCGACCTGCTGTCGGAGCGCATCCGGCCGCGCGGCATCCTGATCGGCGGCGGCAACATCGTCCACGCCGGGGCGGCGAACCTCGTCGACTACGAGGCGGATGGGCCGGGCTGGGCCTATGCTTCGCTGTGGCTCGGCGCGACGGTGGCGGCGACGCTGCGCAACGTCCCCGTCATCTGGAACGCGCCGGGCGTGCCGCGGCCGCTCGCGGCGGTGCCGGGGCTGAGGCACGTGATGGTGCGGCAGGCCTTCGAGGCGGCGAACCATGTCAGCGTCCGCGATGCGGCGAGCCTCGAGCATCTCGGCCCGACCGGCGGCGTAACGGTCGCGGTGGTGCCGGATACGGCGGTCGACGTGGCGCGGCTATGGCCGCGGGAGCGGCTCACTGCGACGTTCTCGCGGCTGCTGGACCGTAAGGGGTTCGCGAAGGCGGGGCGATATATGTCGCTACACGTCAAGGCGCGCTCGACCGAGCTTTCGCCGGAGGCGATGGGCGAGCGGATCGGCGCGTTCGCCGCCGCGCACGGGCTGATCCCGGTGCTCGTGCCGCTCGGGCTCTGCCATCACGACGACGTCGCGGTGCGGCGCATCGGCCGCCACGTCCCGGGGCCGGCGGTGGTGGTCGACGATCCGCTATCGCTCGAGGAGATCGCAGCGGTGATCGCCAGTGCGAGCCTGCATCTCGGCAGTTCCCTGCACGGCTACATCACTGCGGCCGCCTACGACGTGCCTTCGCTCGTCGTCGCGCGGCCGGCGCTGCCGAAGTTTTCCGGCTTCCTCGTGCACACCGGCCGGCCGCAGGACCTCGCGGAGAGCTGGGAGGAGGCGTTCGCGCGCGCGCCGGCGCGCCTCGCTGAAGCGGTGACGGAGCCGCTCGTGCCGGAGAGCGTGCACGCGGCGCTCGACGTCCACTGGGCGCGGGTGGTGAGGGAGCTTTCGGCGCCGCGGTCGAACATGCTGCAGCAGGCGCGCTTCCTGCGCAGCTACGTGCAGCGCGGCATCGGCGTCTCGGGCTGGTCGTGGCTGTTCGCGCCGCCCTTCGACCGGGTGGCGCCGTGACCGCCGCCGGCGCCAGGATCGCGGCAGATCTCGCGCCGGACGCGCCGCGGGAGATCGCGGCGATCGAGGCGCTGCTGGCGGGGAAGGACCACGCGGCGGCCGAGGCGCGCCTCGACGCGGCGCTGGCGCGCTGGCCGGGGGAAGTGCGGCTGCATTTCCTGACGGGCGAACTCCTCGCCGCCACCGGGCGGCCGGCGGAGGCGGAGGCGGTCTATGCCGCCGCCTTCGAGCGCTTCCCGGCGAACGCCTGGGCGCCGGTGCGGCTCGTCCGCCAGCAGCTCGCGAACGGCGACGCGGCGCGGGCGCGGGAGACCTTCGCGCGCCTCGTCTGGCGCGACGAGCCGGCCGAGCCGGCGCTGCCGCTGCTGACCCAGCTCACCACCGCGACGACGGACGCGGCCGTCCGCGAGGCCTTCCTCAATGGGCTCAGGCGTGGCACGCCGGCCGACCGCTTCGTCATCGTCAAGCTCGCGGCGCTCGCCTTCCGCCGCCACGACAAGCGGGCGGCGGCGCGGCTGTTCGACGAGGCGGCGGCGCTCGGGCCGCTGCCGGCCGAGAGCGTCGTGCTGCAGCTCGAGCTGATGGTGGTTGAGGCGCGCTTCAACGAGGCGCTGGCGCTGTCGCAGGCGATGGTGGCGCGCCACCCCGAGCGCGCCGACCTGATGCGCAAGGCGGTGCAGGCGGCCTTCTTCGCCAACCGCTCCGACGATCTCGTGCGGCTGCTGCAGGCGGCGATCGCCCGCTGGCCGGACGACTGGTTCATGGTCTTCCGCTACAACCGCTCCGCCGCGCCCATCGACATCGACCGCGCGCTCTATCTGCGCCTCGCCGAGCGGGAGACGGCGATGGCGGGCGACGAGCGCTGGAGCTTCCAGTTCGCCGTCGCGGCGCTGCGCCACCAGGAGAGCGCGCGGGCGCTCGCGATCCTCGACCGCCTCGATCGCACGGGGCCGGTGGCGCACATGTCGGAGCCGCTGCGCAAGGCCTTCGCGGCGCGGCCGGTGGGCGCCTGGACGAACCCGCGCGGCGTCTCCAACGACCCGGCCGCCGACGTGCAGGTGGTTCGCACGCCCGGCGCCAGCGCGGTCCTCGTCGTCTTCGCCGGCGTGCAGAACGGCTTCAGCTACCTGCCGTTCTCCCACGCCGACGTGCTGTTCGCGCCCCACCCCGTCCACGTCGTCTACCTGCGCGACCGCCGCAACCGCAGCTTCCAGACGGGCGTCGCCGGGCTCGGGGCCGACGAGGCGGAGACGGTGGCGGGGCTGCGCCGGCTGCAGGCGGAGCTCGGTGGCCTGCCGATGATGACGACCGGCTCATCAGTCGGCGGCGTTGCGGCAACGCGCTACGGCACGCTCTCGGGCGCCGCGGCGGTGATCTCGTTCGCCGCCCCGGTGCACCTGCGCGACGACGCCGGCCACGAGGAGGCGCCGGTGTCGCGCACCAACTATCGCGGCGCCATGCTGACGGCGCTCGCCGGCAACGACGACCGCCTGCTCGACGTCATCGCCGCCGCGCCCGCCACCCGCATCCACCAGTGCTACGGCACCGGCTACGCGCCGGACGTGGCGACGGCCGAGTTGATGCGGCCGCTCGAAAACGTCAAACTCGTGCCGGTGGAGGGCTGCGCCGACCATTTCGTGCTCGAGCACATGATCGCCGACGGCAGCTTCGACGCCCTGATCGGGCGCGTCGTCGCCGAGATCGCGGCGGGCTGAGCCGATGCCGCCGGCCAGCGCCCCGCCCTCCAACGGCCGCCGGGTGTTCATCACCGGCATGTTCGACATGGCGAACTATGGCGACCTCATGTTCCCGCTGATCGCGCAGCAGCGGCTGGCCGCGGCTGGCGTCGAGGTGGTGGCGGTGGCACCGCGCGGCGGCCCGCCGCCGCTGCCGGGCGCCCTGCCCTCGCTCGGGCTTGCGGAGATGTTCGAGAGCGAGCAACGCGTCGATGCGGTGATGATCGGCGGCGGCTACATCATCCACACCTTCCCGCTCACCTTCATCGAAGACTACGACGCCGGCGCGGTGACCGACTGGGGCGGCGCCGGCCTCTGGCTCGGGGCGACGCTCGCCGGCGCGCTCCACGATGTGCCGGTCGTCTGGAACGCACCCGGCGTGCCCTTCCCGCTGCGGCGCTCGCAGGCCGGCGCTGTCGCTGCGGCGATGAGGGCCGCCGACTACGTATCGCTGCGCGACCGTGGTGCCGCCGATCTCATCGGCGCGCCGGACGACGTCGAGGTGATGATCGTCCCCGATACCGTCACCGACCTCCCGCGGCTGTGGCCACGCCGGCAGCTCGAGGCGGACTTCGCCGGCCTGATCGCCCGCAAGGGAGGCACGGCGGACGATCGCCACGTGACGATCCATCTCCGTCGCCGCTCGGTCGCCGGCGTGCCGCTTGCCGGGATCGCCGCCGAGATCGACCGCTTCGCCGCAACCACGGGGCTGGTTCCGATCCTGGTCGCCGTCGGCGAGAGCCACGATGACCCGGCGCTCGCGCGCGCGATCTCGACGCTGATCACGGCCCGGCACGTGCTGCTCGACGATCCGCGGGACTTGCGCGAGATCACGGCGGCGCTGGCCTTCGCGGCGCTCTATGTCGGGGCGTCGCTGCACGGATACGTGGCGAGCGTCGCCTACGGCGCTCCGGCCGTGCTGCTGGCACGGCCGAGCTACCGCAAGTTCGGCGGCTTCCTCGAGCATACCGGGCGGGCCGCCGATCTCGCCCGCGACTGGCCCGGCGCCTTCGCGCGCGCGGTCGTCAGGCTGGACGAGGGCACGGTGGCGTTTCCCGCGGGCCTAAGCGAGCGCCTCGATGCGCACTGGCAGCGGATCGCGGCGATCATCACCGGGGGCGGCGAGAAGACGAATCCTCGCCGGGCCTTGCTCGAGGAGGCCCGCCTTCGGGCCGGAGCGGGCGCCGACGGGGCCGCGCTGGTGCGGGCGCTGGCGGCGGCTCCGCCATCCGACGGCACGGACGACACGGGGGTGTCAGCGCGACCCGTCGAGACAATGCGAGCATGAGGAACAAGGCGTGACAGCGAACCGTCTACCCATCGATTCGGAGACTCTCAGGACGTGGCTCGTCAATTACATAAGCTCCGTTCTTGATCTTCCGGCCGAAGGCTTTCCGACCGCGGCGCGCTTCGATTCCTTCGGGCTCGATTCGGTCGAGGCGGTGGTGATGGCAGGCGTGCTGGAGGAGGAGTTCCGCGTGCCGGTTGACCCGATTCAGTTCTTCGAGAACCCGAGCATTGAGGCCTTCGTTGCCGCCCATGCCAGCGACGGCACGGGACCGGCCGGCGCACCGGCGGGTAGCGGCGTGCCAGAGCCGACAGCATGAGCGCAGCCGGCCCATCGCCGGACGTTTCCCTCGTGGTGGTTTGCCACGAGATGGCGCGCGAGCTGCCGCGCACGATCCTATCGCTGTCGCCGCCCTACCAGCGCCTCGACCCGGCGCTGCGGGTGGAGATCGTCGTCGTCGACAACGGCTCGGCCGTGCCGCCGGACGAGGGTGCACTGTCGGCCCTGGGCGCGCCGGTGCGGGTGCTGCACTGCTCGCGGGTGACGCCGTCGCCGGTCCGGGCCGTCAACGAGGGGATCGCCGCCTCCCGTGCGCCCCTCGTCGGCGTCTGGATCGACGGCGCCCGGCTCGCCTCGCCCGGACTCGTGCAGGCGTGTGTCAACGCGGCGCGCCGGCATCCGCGGGCGGTGGTGGCGCCGCTCAACTGGCAGCTCGGACCGAAGCGGCAGTATCTCAGCGCCGAGGACGGCTACGACCGGGCCGGCGAGGACGCCCTCCTCGCCTCGATCGGCTGGCCGGAGGACGGCTACCGCCTGTTCGACATCGCCACCTGCGAGGTCCGCGACCCGCCGACGGGGCCGCTCCTCGAAAGCAATGCGCTGTTCCTGTCGCGCGCCCTGTGGGACGAGCTCGGCGGCTACGACGAGGCCTTCACGGAGCCGGGCGGCGGCATGGTCAATCCCGATACGCTGACGCGGGCGCTGGCGCTGCCGGGCACCCAGCTCATCCGCATCGTCGGCGAGGCGAGCTTCCACCAGATCCACGGCGGGCTCTCGACGAGCTCGATCGCGGCGGCCCTCGATCTCGTGAAGGCCGGCAGCCAGGCCTACCTCCGCCGCCGCGGCCGCCCGCCGGCGCCGGTGCGTGAGGTCGGCTGGCTGCACCGAGCCGAGCGGCCCGGTGTAGCCGCGGGATTTGTCGCGTCCGCCGGGAGCGCCTAGTTTGAGCGGTCCAGCGGACGTGAGAAACGAGGAGCGGCCGGCCGTGGCGGCCACCCTGAGCCCCGAGGACGTGGCGCGCTTCCGGCGCGACGGCGTCGTCTTTCCGTTGCGGGCGATGGAGCCCGCGGAGGCGGCCGACCGGCTCGCCCGGCTGGAGGCGATCGAGGCCGCCCGCTTCGGCCGCCTGCCGCCGGCACTCGCCCTGAAGCCGCATTTGCTGATCCCGTGGCTGTGGGACCTCGTGCACGACCCGCGGGTGCTCGACCCGGTCGAGGCGGTGCTCGGGCCGGACATCCTGTGCTGGGCCTCGAGCTTCTTCAACAAGCAGCCCGGCACCCCCGATCATGTGCCCTGGCACCAGGACGCCACCTACTGGGGTCTCGCGCGGCCCGACGCGCTGACGGCCTGGATCGCCTTCACGCCGAGCGTCGCCGAGAACGGCTGCATGCGCGTGGTCCCCGGCAGCCACCGGACGGCGCTGCCGCACGGCGACAGCGGCGACCGCTCCAACATGCTGCTCGGGCGCGAGGAAATCCTCGTCGAGGTGGACGAGGCCGACGCCGTCGACGTGGTGCTGGCGCCCGGCGAGATGTCGCTCCACCACCTCCTGACGGTGCACGGCTCGCGGCCGAACGGTTCGGCGATGCGCCGCGTCGGCTTCGCCGTGCGCTACATCGCCGGCGACCTGAAGCAGACAGGCGACGTGCGCGGTTCGGCGACGCTGGTGCGCGGCCGCGACCACGGCACCTTCGACCTCGAGCGGGCGCCGGAGGGCGAGTTCGAGCCGACGGCGCTCGCAGAGCACCGGCAGGTGCTGCGCCGCTTCATGGGGTTGGTCACCAGCGAAATTCGCCAGTCCCGCCCCTCCCCCGGAACGGACGGCGTGCCGGAATGACGGCGATCCCGCCCCGGACGGAGCACACCGCGGCCGAACCGCTGCTGGCGGCATTGCGCCGTCATGCGCGGGCGCGCGGCGACCATGACGCGGTGCGCTTCCTCGCCCGCGGCGAGGCCGTCACCGACCGCCTGACCTATGCCGAGATGATGACGGCGGTGGACGAGACCGCCGCAGGCCTCATCGCCGAGGGCGCCGCCAGGCGGCCGGTCGTGCTGGCGCTCGGGCCGGGAACGCGCTTCGTCGTCACCTTCCTCGCCTGCCTCAGGGCCGGCGCCATCGCGGTGACGGTGCCCTATCCGGCCGTGGCGGCAAACCGCGAGCGCTTTGCCGCCGTGGTGGCGGACTGCCGCCCCTTCGCGGTGGTGAGCGAAACGGCGGACGAGGCGTTGCCGGGCCTGCCCGAGGGCACCCGCCGGCTCGTCGCCGGCGCGCTGCGGCAGCCACAAGCAGGCGCGCTGCCGCCGGAGGCCGGAGCCGACGCGCTCGCCCTGGTGCAGTATAGCTCCGGCTCGACGCGGGCCCCGCGCGGCGTCGCCATCACCCACGGCAACATCGCCGCCGCCGAGCGGATGATCCGGGCGGCGATGCAGGCCGACGAGGACAACGTCACCGTCTCCTGGCTGCCTCCCTTTCACGACATGGGGCTGATCGGCTCGATCCTGCATCCGCTCTATGTCGGCGGCGTCTCGGTGCTGATGCCCCCGAACGCCTTCCTGCAGAAGCCGATGCGCTGGCTCAAGACGATCAGCGAGCACCGCGCGACGATCGCCGGCGGGCCGAACTTCGGCTTCGACCTTTGCGTTCGGCGGGCCCCGGCGGATGGCGGCACGGAGGGGCTCGACCTTTCGAGCTGGAAGGTCGCCTTCTGTGGCTCCGAGCCGGTGCGGGCAGCGACGCTGAGAGCCTTCGCCGACCGCTTCGCCGGGGCCGGCTTCGACCCGGCGGCACTGATGCCCTGCTACGGCCTCGCCGAGGCGACGCTGCTGGTCTCGGCCCGTCTCTACGGCACCGGCGTCGCAGAGTTCGCCACGGTCGGCATCGACACGGCGGCGGCACCGCTGTCGCGCGTCTCCTGCGGCGTCACCCCGCCCGGCTGCATCCTGCGGCTCAGACCGATCGAGGGGGCGGCGGCGAAGGCGGTCGGGGCACCGGAGATCGGCGAGGTGTGCATCGGCGGCCCCCATATCGCGCTCGGCACCTGGTCGGGCGCCCATCAGGCCGTGGTTCCCTTCGAGGCGGCGTTCACGTCCCAGGAGGGCGAGCGACTGCTGCCGACGGGCGACGTCGGGGCGCTCGCTGGCGGCGAGATCGCCATCGTCGACCGCATCAAGGACATCGTCGCCGTCTACGGCCGCAAGTTGCACGCCGTCGATGTCGAGGACACGGTGCTGGGCGAGCCGGGGGCGGAGGTCGTCGCGGCGGCGGCGTTCGCGGTGCCGGTCGACGGGCGCGAGACGCTGGCGCTGTTGTGCGAGATCCGGACGCGCGACCTCGCCGGCCTCGACCGCACCGCGCGGATGGCGCAGCTTCGCGACCGGGTGGCGCAGGCGCACGGCGTCGTGCCCGTGGTCGGGCTGCTCACCCACGGGGCGCTGCCACGCACCTCGAGCGGCAAGATCCAGCGCCAGCGGGCGCGGGCGCTATTCCTCACCGGCGGGCTCCGGCTCGCGGCGGCGACCGGCACCGACGCGGCCGCGTGATGGGAGATCGAGCGATGGCAGGACTGACGCGGGAGCAGCGGGACGCCTTCGAGCGGGACGGCTTCGTCGCACCCGTCGACGTGCTCGGCCCCGAGGAGGTGGCAGGCCACCTCGCCAGCCTCGAGGCGCTGGAGGCGGCCCGCGCCGGCCGGCTGCCGCCGTCGATGAACGCCAAGCCGCATCTCCTCGTCCGCTGGCTGTGGGACCTCGTGCACGACCCGCGCATCGTCGAGCCGGTGGCCGACCTGCTCGGACCGGACCTGCTCTGCTGGGGCACGAGCTTCATCTCGAAGAGCGGCAAGGACGAGAAGTTCGTTTCCTGGCACCAGGATGCGACGCACTGGAAGCTCGCCGAGCCGCGCGCCGTCACCGCCTGGCTGGCGCTGACCCCGAGCCGGCGCGACAACGGCTGCGTTCGATTCCTGGCCGGCAGCCACCGGACGGTCGTGCCGCACGAGGACACGTCCGATCCCGACAACCTGCTCGGCCGGCGCGAACGGGTGCTCGCCGATCTCGACGAGGTGAGTGCCGTCGACGCGGAGCTCGCGCCGGGGCAGATGTCGATCCACCACGCCCTCGTCATCCACGGCTCGGAGCCGAACCGCAGCGGCGGCCGGCGCACCGGCTTCGCCATCCGCTACCTGCCGGCCGAGGTCGCGCAGGCCGATGGCCGGCAGAACTTCGCCACCCTGGTGCGCGGCCGCGACCACGGCACCTTCGCGCTCGAGACCGGGCCCGAGGCCGACTTCCACCCCGATGCGGTCAAGCGCCACGCGCAGTCGATCCGCGCCGGCATGCGGGTGATCTTCGAGGGTGCCACAGACCGCCGGGCCGCGGGGGGCTGAGGTGGCGGGGGTCGTCGAGGCATCCGTGACCGAGGGGACGCCGGGCGACGCTTCAGAGCGCCGTCCGATCCCGCAGCCGCCGGGGCCGCCGGTGTGGTCGCCGGCCGACCAGGCGTGGCTCGTCACCCGCCACGCCGACGTGGCCGCGCTGCTGCGCGATCCCGCATTCGACGCGGCGAACCCGGCGGATGGCATCCGGCGGCTGACGGCACGCACCGACCCCGAGGCACGCCACCTCGCCGGGCTTCTCGACGGGATGGCGATCTTCCAGAACGGGGCGACGCACGCGGCCGTGCGGCCGATCCTGAAGGACTACGTGGCGGGCGTCGCCTCGCAGTGGCCGGCGGTGGCGATCGAGGCGCTGGTCGCGGAGACGCTGGCGCCGCTCGCGGCGGGCACGACCGTCGACGCGGTCGCGGCAATCGCCGACGCGGTGCCGAACACGATGGCCGCGCGCGGGCTCGGGCTGCCGGTGGCGGACGTGGCGCGGCTGCGCGCGATGGGCCAGGAGATCGCGACGATCTGGCGGCCGCTGCCGCCGCTGCGCGAGGCGCGGCGGCTCGAGCCGGTGGCGGCGGCAGTGCGGGCACTGCTGGCGGAGGCGCCGCGCACCGACGGGCGGCTGCCGCTGGCGGGGACGGACGCGGTGCCGCTCGCCGACATGGAGTTCTTCATCATCACCGCGGTCGTGGAGACGACCGCCTCGGCCCTCGGTAACGCCATCGACCTCCTGGCGCGGCGGCCGCACCTGCAGGACCGCCTCAGGGCGGAGCCGGGGCTGATGGCGGGGTTCGTCGAGGAGGCGCTGCGCCTCGCCGGTCCGGCGGCGCGGCTCAATCCGCGCATTGCGACGGCGCGGCGCGAGATCGGCGGTCAGGTGTTCGAGACGGGTACAGCGGTCGTGGCGGTGCTGGAGAGCGCCCACCGCGACCCCCTCGCCTTCCCCGACCCCGAAACGCTCCAGCTCGACCGGCGCGGGCCGCCGCTGCTGGCCTTCGGCGGTGGCGTGCACGCTTGCCTCGGGGCACGGCTGGCGCGGGCGGAGATGGCGATCACGCTGCAGCGGCTGGTCGAGCGCTTCCGGCTGGCACCCAGGGCGGAACCGGCACGGCGGCGGGCTTCGCGCGACATGCTGGCGTTCGAGCGGCTGCCGATCGCCCTCAGCTGAGGCGCGTCGCGCGGCGGGCGACCAGCAGCAGGTCGCGGTAGTGCGGGTCGACGGCGAGGCCAGGGCGGTAGCCGACGCCGTCGAGGCCGGCTGCGGCCATGAGGTCGAGGACGTCGGCGCCGATCACCCGGCGCTCGGGCTTGCGGGTGCCGCCGGCGGGCCGGCGCTTCGGCTCGGCGGCGGGATCGGCTTCGACGGTCGCCTCCGGAAACTGCCAGGCGAAACTCTCCTGGAAGATGGCGTGGCCACCGTAGGCGAGCACGCGCGCCACCTCGGCGAACAGCGCCGGCACGTCCGGCACCCAGAACAGCACGTCGCGCAGGAGCACGAGATCGAGGCTGGCGTCGCCGGCCGGCAGGGCGGCGAGGTCGACGGGGATCACATTGGTCGCGGCATCCGTGCCGTCCCCGGCCGCCGGGCCGCCGTCGCCGAACGGGTCGCCGCGGACGAGGCGGTCGGGCGTGGTGAGCGCGAGGGCCGAGTCGAGCGTCAGGTCGAGGACGCGCGGCGGCGGGACGGCCGGGTCCTCGGCGAGTTCGAGGAGAGTGGCCGGAATGCCGTGGGCGTGGGCGTGCAGGACGGCGGCGGCGAGCTCCATCGTCCGCCGGCCGGCACCGCAGCCGCAGATCGCGCCGGGGGCGGCGAACTCAACGGCCGGGAACGGCTGGCCGCAGACCGTGCAGGCGTAGTCGAACGGCACGGGCGCGGCGGTTGTCGCGGGCGCCGTCATGGCCGCACCGCGATGACGGCGGCGCTGTGGACGAGGCGTTTCACGAACGGGTGCGAGCGATGGAAGGTGGCGCGGAGGCCGTGGCGGGCGTGCAGGTCGACGAGGTCGCGGCCGAAGTCGGTGAAGACGAGGGAGGGCGTGTCGGTGCCGGAGCGATGGTAGCGCGGCTCCATCAGATGCTCGATCTCGCCGGCGACGAGGCGGGCGCGCGCCTGCGAGTGCTCGCGCAGCGGAAACGTCAGCGGGATCGAGAAGACGTGGGCGCCGCCGGGCTTCAGCACGCGCGCCACCTCCGCCACAACTGCCTCGACGTCGGCGACGTGTTCCATGACGTCGGAGGTGATGACGAGGTCGAAGCTCGCGTCGGCGAAGGTCATCGCCTCGAGGTTCTGGCAGACGACACCGTCGCGGCTGTCGCCGGCGGCGACGTCGTCGAAGAGGTAGGACTGCACGTAGCCTGGGTGGCCCTTCAGGTAGCGGGTGAACGGGCCACGGATCGCCGCCTCGAGGATCGTGAGGTTTTGGCACTCCGGGAAACGCACGAAGCGGGTGAAGAAGGAAAAGCGGCCGCGGCCGAACCAGGTGAGGATGGCGCCGGCCTGCTCGCGGTAGCGAAGCGTCGCCCGGCAGGTTGGGCACGGAAACGATTCGCGGGCGCCGAGCGAAGTGCCTACGAACTCGCCCTTCGCCCCGCACATCTCGCACTGGCCGGCATAGGCGCGCAGGCGCAGGGCGGCGGCCTCGTCCACCGGCTCGGCGGGATCGTCGGCGACGGGGGCCGTCAGGTCGTTCATGCTGTCTCCCGCGCCCAGCCGGCCGGCGCGGCGCGAGCTTACGGCGGTCGGCGCCGACACCGCAACGCCGCCGGCCGTGTAGCGGGCCGCCGCGTCCCGTTGCATTCCGCCCGGCGCCGGCCCATCGTTCAGCCCCGGCCGGGGGACCGACCCTCCCCCGGCGCCACCTTCGGCCGGACACCCGTGACCGCATCGCCCCGACAGCCGCTGACGGTCGCCTCGCTGCCGAAATTCCGCACGGCCGCCTTCCGCCACATCCTCAAGCACGAGTTGCCGCTACCCGGCAGAGCGGTGGATCTCGGTGCCGGGCACCTGTGGTTCTCGATCATGGCGCACCGCTACGGCCTCGACGTCACCGCCGTCGACGCCCGCAGCGAGCGCCTGCCGCCGGCGGAAGAGTGGCAGGGGATCACCTTCGTCGAATCGGACATCCGAGACTTCCCGCTCGACGGCTACGACTACGTTTTCGTGCTCGGCCTGCTGTACCACCTGACCTTCGAGGACCAAGTGACGCTGTTCCGGCGGGCGCTGACGGCCCGCGTGTTCGTCCTCGACACGCAGGTCCACGTGCCGGAGCTCATCCGCGAGGAGCCGGAGGCGTGGGAGACCGACATCCGCACCTATGGCGACGGCTATTTCGGCGTCGATTATCCCGAGCGCGACACGGCGCAAGCGTCCTGGGGCAACCCGATCTCGGTCTGGCTGACGGAGCCGTCGCTGATCCGGCTCGCCCGCGACTGCGGCTACCGGACGGTCGAGCCGGTCGGGCCGGTCTATCCGACGATGTGGGGCGGGCGGCGCTTCTACGTGCTGCGGCCGTGACGGCGAGCCTGCGCGACCCCGATGTTCCGCGTGAGGCCGCCCGATGCCCCGCCGGCAAGGCTGGTGACGACGTGCAGGCCATCCGGGCCGATCCGACGACGCGCCGCCGCACCGGCCACAGCGCCGGGCCGCAGCGGACCCGATTCCGCAGGCCGCCCGGCCTGCGGCGCGCCACGGCGCGAGCGTGATCGCCGCTGGGGAACCCTGACGACGGTTGCACCGGTCTCGTTCGCCGGACCGTGCCGGGCCGCGCGGCTGGCGAGCCCTGCGAGCCCTAAGATCTACAACGGGCAGAACAATACTAGTTCGCCCGTGCCGCCCAGCGACGCGATGCCGAGGACGGCGAGGCCGATGGTCACGTCACCGAGTTCGGACCACGCTCCGATACGCCGCATCCACCACCTTCCGTGTCCCCCGGCGGCGCGTCACACGCACGCTGCCACACGAATCCGCAACACCCGCCCGAAGCGATTCCCCGCAACACTTTGGCGGCGAGTGTAGCCGCGGACGTGTGACGGTAAGCCGACCATAACCGCTGTCGCGTCAGCTTCGACAGCCTGTCTCGGGTTCCGCGATCCGGGACAACGGCGCTGAGGCGGATGGTTCGCGGCGGCATGCCTCCTGTAGGCTGCCGGAAGCGGGGGCCGAGTCGATGCCCCGCCGCACGACCGCAGGACCGCCAATGGCCGACGCGATGCTACATCCGGAGTTCGAGACGCTGGGCGCCGAGGCGGTGCGGGCGGAACAGGCGCGGTTGTGGCCGGCGCAGTGGCGGCATGTGCGGAATTCGGCCTTCTATCACGACAAGCTCGGCGCCGGGACGCCGGAAGACCTGCCGCTCGATGCCATCGCGGAGCTGCCGTTCACCGGGAAGGACGAGCTCCGCCGTTCCCAGGAGCGCACCTACCCCTTCGGCGACTATCTGGCGGCCGGCGAGGACCGCGTCGTGCGGCTGCACCGGACCTCCGGCACGACCGGGCGCTCGCTGCAGCTCGCCTATTCGCGCGCGGACGCGGCGCTGACGGCGCAGATCGGCGGCCGCGCCCTGTTCGCCTCGGGGCTCCGCCCCGGCGACCGGGTGGTGCACTGCCTCAACTACTGTCTGTGGACGGGCGGCGTCACCGACCACCTGGCGCTGGAGGAGGCCGGCGCCTGCGTCATCCCGTTCGGCGTCGGCAATACGGCGAAGCTCGTCGAGACCATCCTCGACCTGAATGTGACCGCGATCTCCTGCACGCCCTCCTACCCGGCGCTGCTGGAAAAGATGCTGCGCGAGGCGGGCTCGGCACCGCGCACGCTCGGGCTCCGGCTCGGCCTGTTCGGCGGCGAGGCGGGGCTCGACAACGCCGCGTTCCGCGACGGCCTGGAGGCGACGTGGAGCTTTGGCGTGCGCAACGCCAACTATGGCATGTCGGAGGTGATCTCGAACTTCGGCAGCCAGTGCGAGCGCACCACCGATCTGCATTTCCATGGCGCGGATGCGATCGTCGCGGAGATCGTCGACGCGGACGGCGGCTCGCTGCCGATCCGCGAGGGGGCGACGGGGGAGCTCGTCTGCACCCACCTCGCCAAGGAATGCCAGCCGCTGCTGCGCTTTCGCACCCGGGACGTCATCACGGTGACGGGCACCGGCGCCTGCGCCTGCGGGCGGACGTCGTGGCGCTTCCGCGTCACCGGGCGCACCGACGACATGTTCAACGTGCGCGGCGTCAACGTCTTCCCAACAGCGGTGCAAAAGGCCGTCGCCGGACGGCCTGAGCTTTCGACAGGGCACTTTCGCATCCGCCTCGAAGGCCCTGGCCCCTATGACCGAATCCTGATTCTCGCCGAGGCGGCCCACGGCCTTCTGCCGGCCGACTGGCCCGGCGCCGCGCGGGCGCTGGAGGCGGCGGTGCGCGAGGTCACCGGCGCCTCCGCCGCGGTGGAGCTCGTCGCGGCCGACAGCCTGCCGCGCACCGACGGCAAGACCAGCCTGATCGAGAGGACCTAACGATGACCGCCGCCCCGCCCCGCTTCGCCCTTTACGAGCGCCGCGGCGCCGTCGGCCTCGTGACGCTGAACCGGCCCGAGCGGCTGAACGCCATGAGCGGCGATCTGATGGACGACATGGCGGCGGCCCTGACGGTGGCCTTCGCCGATCCCGATACCGGCGCCGTCGTGCTGACCGGCGCCGGCCGGGCCTTCTGCGCCGGCGACGACCTCAAGGAATACGACGCCCAGAGCGCCGACGAGGCGTCGATCCGCGCCCACGTCGACCGCATCCAGGCGATCACGCGCCTCCTGATGGGCTCCGACAAGCCGGTGGTCGGCGCCATCCACGGCTTCGCCGTGGGCGGCGGCTTCGAGTGGCTGATCAACTGCGACCTGGTGGTGGCCGCCGACGACCTCGTCGCCTTCTTCCCCGAGATGGACTGGGGCCAGTTCGTCACCGGCGGCGTCACGCACCTGTTGCCACAGGCCATCGGCCACCAGCGGGCGATGGAGCTTCTGCTCCTCGGCGAGCGCCAGAGCGCGGCGCGGCTGGAGGCGCTCGGCCTCGTCAACCGCGTCGTGCCGAAGGAGGAGATGCTGGAGACGGCGCTCGAGATCGCCGGCCGCATCGCCGCGAAGTCGCGCTTCTCGACGGCGCGGCTGAAGAAGACGCTGCTCGGCGACCTCGGCGCACCGCTGTGGCGGGCCGTCGAGTTCGAGCACGCCGCGACGATCGAGGCGTTCGCCCACCCCGACTCGGCGGCGCGGGTGAAGGCGTTCGGCGAGCGCAAGCGGGGCTGAAGGCCCCGCCCCCCCTTTGTTGCTTCGCTCAGGCGGCCTTGAGGTCGCCAGCGACGGTGAAGTCGGCCTCGGTCTGGGCGCGGATCTCGTCGACGCTCACGCCGGGCGCGGTCTCGATCAGCACCATGCCGCCCCTGGCCTTGTCGATCGCGAAGACGCCGAGGTCGGTGACGACGAGGTCCACGACGCCGGCGCCCGTCAGCGGCAGGTTGCAGCGCTTCAGGAGCTTCGGCTCGCCCTTGGCGGTGTGCTCCATCAGCACGACGACGCGCTTGACGCCGGCAACGAGGTCCATCGCGCCGCCCATGCCCTTCACCATCTTGCCGGGGATCATCCAGTTGGCGAGATCACCGTTCTCGGCCACCTGCATGGCGCCGAGGATGGAAAGGTCGATGTGGCCGCCGCGGATCATCGCGAATGAGTCGGCGCTCGAGAAGTAGCTCGTCGTCGGCAGTTCGGTGACGGTCTGCTTGCCGGCGTTGATGAGGTCGGGGTCCTCCTCCCCCTCATAGGGGAACGGGCCCATGCCGAGCATGCCGTTCTCGCTCTGCAGCGACACCGTCATGCCCTCGGGGATGTAGTTCGACACCAGCGTCGGAATGCCGATGCCGAGGTTCACGTAGAAGCCGTCGCGCAGTTCCTTGGCGGCGCGGGCGGCCATCTCGTCACGGGTCCAGGCCATGAGACGTGCTCCCTTCAGGCGGCGCGCTTGCGGACGGTGCGCTGCTCGATGCGCTTCACCGGATCCTTCAGGTGGACGATGCGCTGCACGTAGATGCCGGGCGTGTGGATGTGGTCGGGGTCGATCTCGCCGGCCTCGACGAGGTGCTCGACCTCGGCGATCGTCACCTTGGCGGCGGTCGCCATCATCGGATTGAAGTTCCGCGCCGTCTTCCGGTAGACGAGGTTGCCCTCGGTGTCGCCCTTCCAGGCGTGGACGAGCGCCACGTCGGCGAACAGGCCGCGCTCCATGACGTATTTCTCGCCGTCGAACTCGCGAACGTCCTTGCCTTCGGCCACCAGCGTGCCGACGCCGGTCTTGGTGAAGAAGGCCGGGATGCCGGCGCCGCCGGCGCGGATGCGCTCGGCGAGCGTGCCCTGGGGCGTGAACTCGAGCTCGAGTTCGCCGGCAAGGAACTGCTGGGCGAACAGCTTGTTCTCGCCGACATAGGACGAGATCATCTTGCGGATCTGCCGCGTCTCGAGCAGGCGACCGAGGCCGATGCCGTCGACGCCGGCGTTGTTGGAGACGACGGTGAGGCCCTTGACGCCGGAATCGCGCAGCGCGTCGTTCAGCGCCTCCGGGATGCCGCACAGGCCGAAGCCGCCTGACATGATCATCATATCGTCGCGCAACAGGCCGGCGAGCGCCTCCGTCGCGCTGGCATAGACTTTCCTCAAGCGGAGCATCCTTTCAGGGTCGGCGGGGAAGCGGCGGGCCCGGCGCGGGCCGTCCGGCGATGCACAATGAAGGGTGCAGCGCGGGATGGTGTCAATCGCAACCGCGCGCCTCGCCGTCAACGGCGCGGCGGCGGCGGCGGGCTCGCCGCGGATGGTGCCGGACGGCCGCGCGGTGCTAGAGAGCCGCTCTCTTCAATGCGCAGGACGGGCGGGCATGAGCATCCAGACGGGCGGGCAGACGGGCACGGAGGCCGTGGAGTGGCGCATCACCGGACAGACGAAGGTGTTCCTGCTGCTCGCCGACCCGGTGGCCCACGTCGTCGGCACGGCCGTCATCAACGCCCACTTCGCCGCTGCCGGCATCGACTTCGCAGCCTCCCCCGCCCACGTCACGACCGCGGACCTGTCGACGATGCTGGCGGCCGCCCGCGTCATGCGCAACGTCGTCGGCCTCGGCATCACCATCCCGCACAAAATCGCCATCCTGCCACTACTCGACGCGGTGACGGACCGGGGCCGCGCCGTGGGGGCGGTGAACTTCGTGCGTCGCGAGGCGGACGGCCGGCTCGTCGGCGACAACATCGACGGCATCGGCTTCGTCGCCGGGCTGACGCGGCGCGGCATCGAGGTCACGGGCAAGCGGGTGCTGCAGGCGGGTGCCGGCGGCGTCGGGCGGGCGATCGCCTTCGCGCTCGCCGAGGCAGGCGCGGCGGAGCTCGTGATCGTCAACCGCGACGCGGCCAAGGGCGCGGCACTGGCTGCGGCGGTCGCCGCGGCCTTCCCGGCCTGCCGGGCCCGCGCCGAGGCGGCGGGTGACGCGAGTGCGGCCGACATCATCGTCAACGCCACGGCGCTCGGCATGAAGGCGGGCGACGCGCTGCCGCTCGATCTAACCGGCATCCGGCCCGAGGCGGTGGTGGCGGAGGTGGTGATGACGCCGGTGGAGACGCCGATCCTCGCCGAGGCCGCGCGGCACGGCTGCCGGACGGTGCCCGGGCGGGCGATGCTCGACGAGCAGATGGTGCTGCTGCAGTCCTTTCTCGGGCTCTGACGGCGGGGCCGTAACTCAGGCCAGAAGGCCGCGCAGGACGTCGAAGGCACCGTCGATATCGTCGGTGAGCGCGCGGGCGGCGGTCTCCGGATCGTGGTCGGTGAGGCCGCGCAGGAGCGTGCGGTGGCGCACGTTCGACGAGACGTAGTTGCCGGACGAGCGCAAGAGGTTGAAGTAGGGGCTGATCTGCAGCCACAGCGTCTCGATGACGCCGACCAGCACCGGCGAGCCGGAGGCCCGGTAGATGGTGAAGTGGTAGGCGCGGTTGCCGCGCAGGAAGCCCTTCACGTCGCCGGCGGCGATCGCCACGTCCATCGCCACGAAGATGCGCCGGACCTCCTCCAGCGTGGCATCGTCGATGCGCTCGGCCGCCCAGCGGACGGCGGTGCCCTCCAGCTCGACGCGGACGTTGCGCAGGTCCATCAGGCGGTCGCGGTCGAGGCGCGGCACCCCCATGGCGCGGCCGGTGACGAAGGTGAGCGCGCTCGCCGCCGTCAGCCGCTTCAGGGCTTCGCGTACCGGCATCGTCGAAACGCCGAAGGCGTCGGCGAGGCTCTGGATGGTGACGACCTGACCCGGCGCGATCTCGCCGTCGAGGATGAGGTCGGAGACCTGGCGGTAGACGCGCTCCTGCAGGGTGTCGCGGACGAGCGGCGTCACGCTGAAATCCCCCCGAACGTCGGTCGTCGCCTCGGCCATGGATGCCCTCTGGTCCGTCGGACCATCCCCTCCGGCCGACCCGCGGTGCTTAGCCGGGCGGCCTGTTCCCGGCAACCATAACGCCGCCCGCGACCCCTTGCAGCATCTTTGATCTGTGATCTATGATCACGAATAAGCGGTCCACGCCGGAGAGCGGGACCCGACAATAAACGAGACCTGGAGCGGCGCGGGCCGCCCAGCACATGGGAGGAAAGAGATGAGTTTCCGATCGATCCGCGGCACTGCCGCGGCCGCGCTGGCGCTCGCCGCCGGGCTCGGCATGGCCGCCTCGGCGCAGGCTGCCGAAAAGTACAAGATCTTTCTCAGCATGAGCTACATCGGCAACGACTGGCAGGCCGAGGCCGCGAACATGGTCAAGGCGATGGCAGCCCACAAGAGCATGGTCGACAAGGTCGACCTGCAGGTGCAGGTGGCCGGTCCGAACGCCCAGCGCCAGATCCAGCAGATCAACGCGATGGTGCAGTCGGGCGCCCAGGCGATCGTCATCTTCCCGATCTCGCCGACGGCTCTGAACCAGGTCGTCAAGAACGCCTGCGACAAGGGCGTCAAGATCTTCGCCTATGACGGCGAAATCACCGAGCCGTGCGCCCACAACATCTCGATCGACCAGGAAGAGGCCGGCCGCGTCACCGCCGAATGGCTGGTCGACAAGCTCGGCGGCAAGGGCAACATCATCGCCATCACCGGCGTGCCCGGCACCTCGGTCGACACCCTGCGTACCAAGGCCGCCAAGGAGGTGTTCGCCAAGCACCCCGACATCAAGATCGTCGCCGAGGCGGTCGGCATGTGGAGCTAGGCGGTCGCGCGCACCGAGCTGTCGAAGATCCTCGCCACCAACAACTGGGACAGCATCGACGGGCTGTGGATGCAGGTCGGCTGCTATACGGCGAACGCCATGCAGCTCGAGGCCGGCAAGACGATCGAGCAGCTCCTGCCGTGCGCCGGCGAAGGATCGAACGGCGGCCGCATCCAGACGCTGCCGGTCGGCACCGAGGTGGAAGGCGCCGCGATGCCGTATGCGCCGATGGGTGCGCCGCGCATCTCCTACGCCTCGCCGCCCTATTCCGGCGCGCTGGCGCTGAAGCTCGCCGTCCAGGCGCTCGACGGCAAGGAGGTGCCGAAGAAGGTGGTGCTGCCGCTGCCGATCGTCACCAACGACACGATCAAGCTCTGCAAGGAAGGCACCTGGCAGGAGATGAAGGACGGCTGCAACACCTTCCTGCCCTCGATCGTCCCGAACCCCGGCTGGTTCGCCTCGATCTTCTCCGAGCAGACCCCGGAAGTCGGCCTCGCCGCCGCCCTCGTCGGCCAGCCCGAGAACTGATCTTTCCCGACTGAGAACCGCGGCGGCGCCGGCGCTCCCGGCCCGCCGCGACGGTTCCCCGCCCCGGCGCCCCCGCCGGTCGATGGGTCATGCGTGGAGGCCGACGCCTTGTCCGAGGGATCGAGCAGCAGCCGCGCCGCAGTGTCCGTCCGCAACGTCCGCAAGGCGTTCGGGGCGACGGTGGCGGTCGACGACGTCTCGTTCGACATCGCCCCCGGCACCGCCCACGCGCTGCTGGGCGAGAACGGTGCTGGCAAGTCGACGATCGTCAAGTTGCTCTCCGGCCTGATCGAACCCGACCGCGGCAGCTTCGAGGTGTTCGGCGAGACGGTGCGGCTGCGCTCGCCGCGCGCCTCGCACGGCCGCGGCATCCAGACGGCGTTCCAGGAGATGACGCTCGTCCCGGATCTCACCGTCCTCGACAACATGCTCCTGCCCTACGCCCCCGTCGGGCTGACCGGCATGATCCGCCGCCGGACCGCCGAGGCAGCGGTGCGCGCCCACGTCGACAGCCTCGGCTTCGACGTCGATCTCGGGGCGGAGGTGCGCGACCTCGACCTCGCGGTCCGCCAGAAGATCGAGATCGCCCGCGCCGTCTACCGCAGGCCGAGGATCCTGCTCCTCGACGAGCCGACCTCGACGCTCGCCGGCCGCGACGTCGACTGGCTCGGCGAGATCATCGCGCGGCTGAAGGCCGAGGGCGTCACCATCGTCTTCATCTCGCACCGCATGCGCGAGGTGCGCGCCTTCTGCGGCGGGCTGACGGTGCTGAGGAACGGCCGCGCCATCGCCACAGCCGCCACCGCCTCGCTCGCCGACGAGGCGGTGATCGAGATGATCATCGGCCGCTCGATCGCCAAGACCTTCCCGCCGCGGCCTGTGGCGCCGGCCGTGCCGCCGCCGGAGGTGCTCGCGACGCACGACCTCACGGCCGGCGCCAAGCTCGACGGGGTGTCGCTGTCGCTGAAGCGCGGCGAGATCCTCGGTGTCGCCGGGCTGCAGGGGATGGGGCAGCTCGATCTGTTCCTGGCCTGCGTCGGCCTGCGCATCGTGCGGCGCGGCGAGATCCGCGTCGACGGGCGGCCGGTGTCGATCACCTCGCCGGCGGAGGCGCTGCGCCCCAACATCGGCATCGGGCTGCTGCCCGAGGACCGCAAGACCGAGGCGCTGTTCCTCAACCTCTCCGGCAAGCACAACGCCTCGCTGCCGGTGATCGACCGCTTCTCGCGCGGCGGCCTGATCGGACGCCAGGCTGAGACCAGCGCGGTCGAGACCTCGTTCGCGCAGGTCGAGGTCGACCGGCGGGCGCTGTGGATGCCGGTGCGCAGCTTCTCCGGCGGCAACCAGCAGAAGATCGCCATCGCCAAGTGGCTGCTCGCCCAGAGCCGCATCCTGCTGCTGTTCGACCCGACGCGCGGCATCGACGTCGGCACCAAGCACGAGCTCTACGTCCTGATGCGCGCCTTCACCGAGGCCGGCGGCTCGATCCTGTTCCACTCAACGGAAGTTCCGGAACTCGTGCATCTCTGCGACCGCGTCATCGTGCTCTACGGCGGCAAGGTGGCCGCCGAGATCGAGGCGAAGGACCTGACCGAGGGCGACATCATGCGGCCGGCGCTCGGCGGTGGCGCGGCGGCGGCGGAGCTCGCGGCATGAGCGCGGCGACGTCCTCGACGCCTTCGACGCGGCCGTCCAAGCGTCTCGGGGCGCGGCTCGAGCGGAGCCGCGGCTTGCTCACGGCGATCATCGTCTTCGCCGTGCTGCTGTTCGCGGTCGACGCCATCAGCCCGGGGCCGCTCAGCTATTTCGACATCGCCTTTCTGTCGTCGGGCGGCGCCACGCTGGCGCTCGCCGCGGCGGGCCAGACGCTGGTGATCCTATCCGGCGGCTTCGACCTGTCGGCGGGCGCGGTGATTTCCTTCGTCAACGTCGTGCTCGCGGCCAACATGGACATGGCCGACATGGAGGCGTCGGTGGCGCTTTGGACGGCGGCCGGCATCGCCATCGGCATGGCGACCGGCGCCTTCAACGGCTTCTTCATCGCCTTCCTGCGCCTGCAGCCGATCGTCGTGACGCTGTCGACGATGTTCATCCTGCAGGGCGTGACGCTGCTCGTCATGGACAAGCCCGGCGGTTTCGTCTCGCCGAGCCTCGGCGGCTTCTATCTCGGCGACGCCATCCCGAACTTCCTGCCGATGCCGCTCGTCGTGCTCGGCGTCGTCATCCTGTTCTGGCTGTGGCTGAAGTCGACGCGCTACGGCACCGCGCTCTATGCGGTCGGATCGGACCCGGAGGCGGCGCGCTCGGCCGGCGTGAGCGTCGACCTCGTGAAGTTCGCCACCTACACGCTGGCGGGCGGCTTCTACGGCCTCGCCGGCGTGTTCATCAGCGCCCAGACGGGCTCGGGCGACCCGCTCATCGGCAACTCGCTGCTGCTCTCGATGTTCGCCGCCGTCGTCGTCGGCGGCACGCGGCTCGGCGGCGGGCGCGGCGGTGCCGTCGGCACGATCTTCGGCGCCTACATCCTGATGATCGTCGTCAACATCCTGCTCGTGCTGAACGTCTCGGCCTACTACTCGACGGTGGCCGAGAGCATCATCCTGCTGCTCGCGGTGCTGGCCGGATCGCTCAGCGGCCATTCGGTGCTCGCCCGCCAGATCCGCGGCGCCGCCACGCACCTGAAGGCCTGGCGCGCCGGCACCCTGCCCCGGCAGATCGGCGGGCCGGACGTCCGCCTCGACACCACCGGGGCCACGCGCGCCGCCAAACAGGCGAACCCGACGGCGCCGTTCTGGGTGCGCCACGGCGAGGGGCTGAAGATCGCGCTCCCCGCCTACCTGTTCCTCGTCGCCGTCATCATCGTCACGCAGTTCACCCTCGGCAACACGGTGCTGAACTGGGGCTACTGGAACTCGATCATCGTGCTGTCGAGCTTCCTCGCCGTGCTGGCGCTCGGCCAGGGCACGGTGATCCTCACCGGTGGCCTCGACCTGTCGGTGCCGTGGACGATCGGGCTCTCCGGCATCCTGCTCGCCGGCTTCGTGCAGGGCGCCGACGCGCCGCTCGTCTGGGCGCTGCCGGCCGTGCTGCTCATCGCCTGTCTGATCGGGCTCCTGAACGGCGTCGGCATCGTCGTGCTCGGGCTGTCGCCGATCGTCATGACGCTCGCCACCAACGGCCTGATCCAGGGCTTTGCGCTCGTCTATTCGGGCGGCACGCCGTCGGGCTTCTCCTCGCCGCTCCTGCGCTGGTTCATGACGGCGCGGCTCGGCGGCGTCGTCACGCCGGTGGTGATCTTCGTCGTCCTTTTCGCCATCGCCGCGGTGGTGCTACTCGCCCGCACGCCCTTCGGACGCCGCGTCTACGCGATCGGCAACAGCGCGCGCGCCGCCGAGCTCTCCGGCATTGCCGTCGGGCGGACGCTGATCTGGGTCTACATTCTGTCGGCCTTCTGCGCCGGCCTCGTCGGGGTGATGCTGACCGGCTTCTCCGGCCAGGCGAGCCTCGGCATGGGCGACGACTACCTGCTGCCGTCGATCGCGGTGGTCGTGGTCGGCGGCGCGCTGATCACCGGCGGGCGCGGCCACTACGTCGGAATGCTCGGCGGCGTGCTCCTCTTGACCGCCCTGCAGACGCTGCTCGCCGGCTCGAACCTGCCCTACGCCACCCGCGCCATCCTCTACGGCGTCGTCGTGCTCGGCGCCGTCATCGCGCTGCGCGAACGCCGCGCCTGATTCTCACCGCCTCTCCGGAAAGTGCCCGCGATGTCCCCCACCTCCCCCGCCGCAGCCGCCGAAGACCTCACCGCCGGGCTAGCCGGCCAGCGCGTGCTCGTCACCGCCGGCGCAGCCGGAATCGGCCTCGCCATCACCGACCGGCTTATCCGCCACGGCGCCCGCATCATCGTCTGCGACGTCGACGAGGCGGCGCTGTTTTCCTTCCGCAAGATGCACCCGCAGTCTCCAGCGGAGGTGGCCGACGTGTCGTCGGAGGCCGACGTCGATCGGCTGTTCGCCGCCGTCTCCAGCGCCTACGGCGGGCTCGACGCGCTGATCAACAACGCCGGTATCGCCGGGCCGACCGGCGGCGTCGACGAGATCGAGCCCGCCGCCTGGCGGCGCTGTCTCGACATCGGCCTGACCGGCCAGTTCCTGTGCGCGCGCCGCGCCGTGCCGATGCTGAAGGCCGCCGGCGGCGGCTCGATCGTCAACATGTCGTCGGCAGCCGGCCGGCACGGCTATGCCTTCCGCACCCCCTATTCGGCGGCGAAGTTCGGCGTCATCGGCTTCACCCAGAGCCTCGCCAAGGAGCTCGGGCCCTCGAACATCCGCGTCAACGCAATCCTGCCCGGCATCGTCGAGGGGCCGCGCATGACCAACGTCATCCGCGACCGCGCCGCCCAGCTCGACCTCTCCTACGAGGCAATGGAGGAGCGCTACCTCGAGAAGGTGTCGCTCCGGCGGATGGTCAGCCCGCACGACGTCGCGGCGATGGTGGCGTTCCTGCTTTCCGACCTCGGCCGCAACGTCTCCGGGCAGTCGCTCGGCGTTGACGGCAACGTCGAGACACTGTGATGGCCAACGTCGCGATCATCGGAACGGGGTTCATCGGGCGCGCCTGGGCGATCTCGTTCGCCCGCGCCGGCCATGCCGTCCGCCTGTGGGACGAGGCCGCGGCCGCGCCGGCGGCGGCGATCGCCTACATCGCCGAGGTGCTGCCGACGCTCGCCGAGAACGACCTCCTGAACGGGGCTGCGCCGGAGATCGTGCTCGCCCGCATCACGGCGGCGGCGACACTCGAGGCGGCGCTTGAGGGGGTGTCCTACGTCCAGGAGAACGCGCCGGAACGGCTCGACGTGAAGATCCCGCTGTTCGCCCGCCTCGATGCGCTGGCGCCGGCGGACGCGGTGCTGGCGAGTTCGACCTCGGCGATCCTGCCTTCGGCCTTCACGGAGGCCCTGCCCGGCCGGCACCGCTGCCTCGTCGTCCACCCGATCAACCCGCCCTACCTGATCCCGGCCGCCGAAGTGGTGCCGGCGCCGTGGACGTCACCCGAGACGGTCGAGCGGGCGCGCGCGTTCCTCGTCGCGGCCGGCCAGGCACCGATCGTGATGAAGCGCGAGCTCGACGGCTTCGTGATGAACCGCATGCAGGGCGCGCTGCTCGAGGAGGCCTTCCGCCTCGTCGCCGACGGCTATGCGACGGTCGAGGACGTGGACGTCGGCATCCGCGAGGGGCTGGCGCTGCGCTGGTCGTTCATGGGGCCGTTCGAGACGATCGACCTCAACGCGCCCGGCGGCGTGCGCGACTATGTCGAGCGCTACCAGGGCATCTACGAGAAGCTGCACCCGGCCTTCACCCGGCGCGTCGACTGGGCCGGGCCGGTGCTCGAAGGCATCGAACGCGACCGCCGCGCCGCCGTGCCGGCCGACGGGCTGGTGGACCGCCAGAAGTGGCGCGACCGCCGGCTGATGGCGCTTTCCGCCCACAAGCGCCGCGCCGCCCGCGACATCGGAGAGTGACGCCGCTCACAAGCGCGCGTGGAAGGAACGACCATGACCGACAGCAAGACCGGACCCGGCAGGACGACGGAGACCAAGGTGGGCGGCGGCGACGCCGTCGTCATCACCTGCGCGATCACCGGGGCGATCCACACGCCGACGATGTCGCCCTACCTGCCGATCACCGCCGACGAGATCGCCCGCGAGGCGATCGCCGCGGCGGAGGCCGGCGCGGCGATCCTGCACCTGCACGCCCGCGACGAGGTGACCGGCAAGCCGGACCAGACGCCGGAGGCGTTCGCCCGCTTCCTGCCGCGCATCAAGCAGCAGACCAATGCCGCCATCAACATCACCACCGGCGGCAGCCCCTACATGCGCGTCGAGGAGCGCGTGCTGCCGGCGGCGACCTTCAAGCCGGAGGTCGCCTCGCTCAACATGGGCTCGATCAACTTCGGCCTCTACCACCTCGTGCCGAAATACAAGGACTTCAAGTTCGACTGGGAGAAGCCGCATCTCGAAGCCACGAAGGATCTCGTCTTCCGCAATTCGTTCAAGGACATCGAGTACATTCTCGAGACCTGCTACGGCAACGGGACGCGCTTCGAGTTCGAGTGCTACGACATCGCCCACCTCTACAACCTCGCGCACTTCGCCGACCGCGGCCTCGTGAAGGTGCCGTTCTTCGTGCAGTCGGTGTTCGGGCTGCTCGGCGGCATCGGCCCGCACCCGGAGGACGTCGCCCACATGAAGCGCACGGCCGACCGGCTGTTCGGCGACAGCTACCGCTGGTCGGTCCTCGGCGCCGGCTCGGCACAGTTGCGCATCGCGGCGCAGGCCGCGGCGCTCGGCGGCAACATCCGCGTGGGGCTCGAGGACAGCCTGTGGGCCGGCAAGGGCAAGCTCGCGACCTCCAACGCCGAGCAGGTGGCGCTCGCGCGGAAAATCATCGAGGGCCTCGGCAAGCGCGTCGCCACCCCCGACGAGGCGCGCGAGATCCTGTCCCTGAAGGGCGGCGACAACGTCGCGTTCTGACCGGAGGAGAGCGGCCGTGCTGCGCATCGAGGTCTTCTGCGCCGACAAGGACAGCCTCGGCGAGGGCCCGCTCTGGGACGTCGCCGAGCAGCGGCTCTACTGGATCGATTCCTACGGTCCGGCGGTGCATCGCTGCGACCCGAAGGGCGGCGACAAGCGGACGTGGACGCTGCCGGAGCCGGTCGGCTCGATGGCGCTCAGGGCCGGTGGCGGCGCAGTGGTATCGCTGCGCTCCGGCTTTCACTTCCTCGACTTCGAGACCGGCGCGGTCACGCGCATCAACGAGACGCAGCCGGGCGAACTCCGGCCGCGGCTCAACGACGGCAAGGTCGACCGCCAGGGCCGCTTCGTCGCCGGCTCGATGGACTTCGAGGAGTGCGATCCCGTCGGCAAGCTTTTCCGACTCGACCCGGACCTGACGCTCACCACCCTCGATACCGGCATCATTTGCTCGAACGGGCCGTGCTGGAGCCCGGACGGCCGCACCCTCTACTTCGCCGATACCTCGAAGCGGGTGATCTACGCCTACGACTACAACATCGAGACGGGGTCGGTGCGGTCGCGGCGGGTGTTCACGAGCTTTGAGAAGCTGCGCGGCCTGCCGGACGGCGCCACCGTCGACGCGGAAGGCTACGTGTGGAGCTGCGAGGTCTATTCGGGCCGCCTCATCCGCTTCGACCCGCTGGGCGTCGTCGACCGCATCGTCGGGCTGCCGGTGCAGTCGACGACGAGCCTGATCTTCGGCGGGGCGGACCTCGACGTCGCCTATGTGACGTCGATGGCGCGGCCGATGGGCTACGCCTATCACCGCGAGAAGGAGGCGGGCTGCCTGTTCGCCGTGCACGGCCTCGGCGTGCGCGGGCTGCCCGAGCCGCGCTTCGCCGGCTGAACGAGATATCAGGAGGAGAAACCCATGAAGATCGACATCGTCGTCGACGTGAAGACTACGCTCGGCGAAGGGCCGCTCTGGGACGTCGAGCAGCAGCGCCTCTACTGGATCGACAGTTTCGACGGCCGCGTCTTCCGGGCGACGGCCGACGGGCGCGAGATCCGGGCCTGGGACGTGCCGGCGAAGATCGGCTCGATCGCC
This sequence comes from Pseudoxanthobacter soli DSM 19599, assembly GCA_945898215.1. Lineage (GTDB taxonomy): Bacteria > Pseudomonadota > Alphaproteobacteria > Rhizobiales > Segnochrobactraceae > CAMDHY01. The sequence continues at coordinate 33,821 of CAMDHY010000029.1, forward strand.
ATCCGCAAGGACGGCTCGGGCTGCGTCTGCTCGCTCGCGACCGGCTTCCACCTGCTCGATTTCAACACCGGCGACGTGACGCTGATCCACGATCCCGAGCCGGACAAGCCGGCGAACCGCATCAACGACGGCAAGGTCGACAAGCGCGGCCGCTTCGTCTCCGGCTCGATGGACACGATGGAATCCGGGCCGAACGGCGCGCTCTACCGGCTCGACCCGGATTTCAGCGTCACCAAGCTCGACGACGGCATCATCGTCTCGAACGGCCCGTGCTGGAGCCCGGATGGGCGCACCTTCTACTTCGCCGATTCGTGGAGCGGCGAGATCTGGGCATACGACTACGACCTCGACACCGGCGGCGTCTCCAACCGGCGCACCTTCGCCAAGGTCGATACCTCGCGCGGCGGGGCGGCGGACGGCTCGACCGTCGATGCCGAGGGCTTCCTGTGGAACGCCCAGGTCTATGACGGCAAGATGGTGCGCTACGCCCCGGACGGCAGCGTCGACCGCATCATCGAGATGCCGGTGAAGAAGGTGACGAGCGCGATGTTCGGCGGGCCGAACCTCGACATCCTCTACGTCACGTCGATGGCGAAGCCGCCGCTGCCGCGCTTTCCCGGCGACGGCGTGCTGCGCGGCAGCCTGTTCGCCATCACCGGCCTCGGCATCCAGGGCCTGCCGGAGCCGCGCTTCGGAGCGTGAGCATCGGACCGGTGGAGCGCCAACGGCACAGAAGCAAAAGGGCCGCCCGGTGGGGCGGCCCTCTTCGATTCCGGTCCGGCCGGGTGGCCGGAGAGACGTCAGCGACGGCACGTCACTGCGGAGCGGTGGTGCTCTGCGTCGCCTTGCGCTGCTCGTCGATGAGGCGGTTGCGGGCCTCCTCGGCGCGCTTCTGGAGCTCGCCCTGCAGCTTGTCCTGGCGCGCCTGCAGCGCCTCGGCGTCGATCGGCGGGCCGTCGTAGACCTTGGTGAAGCCGGAGAGCGAAATCGGGAAGTTCACCGGCTTCGCCTGCTGGTTCAGGGTGGTCAGCACCAGCTGGTCGCCCTTCTTGAACTGCGCGATGATGGCGTCGGTCACGACCATCTCGGCGTAGCAGGCGTTGGGGAAGCAGATCGAGTAGCGCGCCTGCTCCTGCTTGCCGCCGTCGACCTGCACGCGCAGGCCCGGCTGGATCAGCATCGCCGGTGGCACCGCGATCAGGAGCACCTTGCGCGATTCGCCCTCGATCTCGCGGATCGCCACCGAGGCGAGGAACTGGCCCTCGTCGGTGCGCAGCTCCTGGTTGATCAGGCAGACCTGCTTGTTCGCCTGCGGGTCCTTGTTGCAGAGCTTGATCCACTCGAGATCGGCCTGCAGCAGCGCGTCGGTGGCGGTGGCGGGTGCCGCGTCCTGCGCCTGAGCCGGGGCGAGCGCGCCGGCGACGAGCATCGCCGCGCCGCCGATCGCCGACAGGAGGCTGGCCGTCCCGCGCGTCTGCAAAAACTCAACCGTCATGGAAATCCCGTCCGTCCCTGTCTTGCGGCCGTCCCCGCCACGGTGGCGCAGGGCCGATCCGCGTCTGCCTGCGCCCGTTCCGGCGCACGCATGGCGACCGAACGCGGCGACAGCATGGCGGGCCGGTCCGGCCCATGGTTGCGGCATCCATACCCCTCCCGCCCCGGCATTTCCACCGCTTCCGGCGCTCCGGCGCGCTTCTTCGCCTCGGCGTGGCACCAATGCCGCGGTTGCGGGGCCGGCCACGAACGCGCACATGAGGGCGATCCAACCGCCAACCGGAGACCGACGATGACGACGCCCGCCGAACCGATGACCGTCGACGTCGTCTCCGACGTCGTCTGCCCGTGGTGCTATCTCGGCAAACGCCGGCTCGAACTCGCGCTGGAGCAGGCCGAGGACGTCGCGGTGGAGGTGCGCTGGCAGCCGTTCCAGCTCGACCCGACGATCCCGGACGGCGGCGTCGACCGCGAGGAGTACTTCCGCCAGAAGTTCGGCGACCTCGGCCGCGTCGCCGCCATCCACGAGCGCCTGAAGGAGCTCGGCGACGGCGTCGGCATCCGCTTCGCCTTCGAGCGCATCGCCCGCACGCCGAACACCCTCGACGCCCACCGGCTGATTCGCTGGGCCTCGATCGAGGGCGCCGGCGAAGAGGTGGTGGAGAAGCTGTTCAGCCTGTTCTTCGAGGACGGCGCCGACCTCGGCGACATCGACGTGCTGGTCGAGGCGGCGGTGTCGGCGGGCCTGCCGGGCGACCTCGTGCGGCGGCTGCTCGAGAGCGACGCCGACCGCGCCGAGGTGCGCGAGGAGATCGCCCAGGCGCAGCGCATCGGCGTCACCGGCGTGCCGTGCTTCATCATCGACGGCCGCTACGCCGTGATGGGCGCGCAGGAGCCCGAGGCGATCGTCGCGGCGCTGCGTCAGGCCCGCGACGAGCGCGACGGGGTCGCAGAGCGCGACTGACCGCGCGGCGGCGGGCCTTTTGGTGGCGGTGCCTTCGGGGGCGGCGCCTTCGAGAACGACGGCTTCGGCGGCGGGGCGAGCGTCTGCGGCGTGCGCGTCGCCTCCTCGGCGAGGCGCGCGAGCCGGATCATGATCGAGGCGGTGCCCTTCAGGCGGTCGTCGGCGGTCGCCCAGTCGCGCGACAGCACGACCCGCTGGTCAGGCCGGATCTTGGCGAGCGAACCCTGTTCGGCGATGAAGCGGACGAGGCCGACGGAGTTCGCGAAGACGCCGTCGCGGAAGGTGATGACGACGCCCTTCGGGCCGGTGTCGATCTTCTCGACGTTGGACTTCCGGCACAGGCCCTTGATGAAGACGATCTTCAGGAGGTGCTCGACCTCGTCCGGCAGCGGGCCGAAGCGGTCGACGAGCTCGGCGGCGAAGCCGTTGATGTCGCTCGTCTCGACGAGGTCGGCGAGGCGGCGGTAGAGGTTGAGACGAAGCTGCAGATCCGGGACGTAAGTCTCTGGGATCATGACCGGCGTGCCGACCGAGATCTGTGGCGACCACGGCTCGTCGGCGGCCTCCTCGCCACCCGCCTTGAGCATCGCGACCGCCTCTTCCAGCATCGACTGGTAGAGCTCGTAGCCGACCTCCTTGACGTGGCCGGACTGTTCCTCGCCGAGGAGGTTGCCGGAGCCGCGGATGTCGAGGTCGTGGCTGGCGAGCTGGAAGCCGGCTCCGAGCGTATCGAGCGACTGCAGCACCTTGAGGCGCCGTTCCGCGGTGGCGGTGAGCTTGCGGTCAGCCGGCACAGTGAAGATCGCATAGGCGCGCGTCTTCGAGCGGCCGACGCGGCCGCGCAGCTGGTAAAGCTGGGCGAGGCCGAACATGTCGGCGCGGTGGACGATCAGCGTGTTCGCGGTCGGCACGTCGAGACCGGATTCGACGATCGAGGTCGACAGCAGCACGTCGTACTGGCCCTCGTAGAAGGCGTTCATGACGTCTTCCAGCTCGGTCGCCGCCATCTGGCCGTGGGCCACCGCGACCTTCAGCTCCGGCACCGCCTGGTCGAGGAATTCCTTGCGCTCGGCGAGATCGGAGACGCGCGGGCAGACATAGAAGGCCTGGCCGCCGCGGAAGCGCTCGCGCAGCAGCGCCTCGCGGACGACGAGCGGGTCGAACGGGGTGATGAAGGTGCGCACCGCCAGGCGGTCGACCGGGGGCGTGGCGATCAGCGACAGCTCGCGGACGCCGGTGAGCGCCAGCTGCAGAGTGCGCGGAATCGGCGTCGCGGTGAGCGTCAACACGTGGACGTCGGCCTTGATCTCCTTCAGCCGCTCCTTGTGCTTGACGCCGAAGTGCTGCTCCTCGTCGACGATGAGGAGGCCGAGGTCGCGGAACTTGACGCCCTTGGCGAGCAGCGCGTGGGTGCCGACGGCGATGTCGATGTCGCCGCTCTCGATACCGGCGCGCACCTCCGCCTGGTCCTTCGCACTGACGAGCCGCGACAGCTGCGCGACCTTCACCGGCAGACCCTGGAAGCGATTGGCGAACGACTTGTAGTGCTGGCGGGCGAGCAGCGTCGTCGGCACCAGCACGGCGACCTGCCGGCCGGACATGGCGGCGACGAAGGCGGCGCGCAGCGCCACCTCCGTCTTGCCGAAGCCGACGTCGCCGCAGACGAGGCGGTCCATCGGCCGGCCGGCGGCGAGGTCCTCGGTGACGGCCTCGATGGCGGCGAGCTGGTCGTCGGTCTCGTCGTACTGGAAGCGGGCGGCAAACTCGCCGGCGAGGCCGTCCGGCGGCGTCAGCGCCGGGGCGACCTTCAGGAGGCGGGCAGCGGCCGTCTTGATGAGGCCGTCGGCGATCTCGCGGATGCGCTTCTTGACGCGCGCCTTGCGTGCCTGCCAGGCACCGCCGCCGAGCTTGTCGAGGGTCGCCTCGGTCTCCTCCGAACCGTAGCGGGTGAGGAGCTCGATGTTCTCGACCGGCAGGAAGAGCTTGTCGCCACCGGCGTAGACGAGCTCGAGGCAGTCGTGCGGGGCGCCAGCGGCCTGCAGCGTCTTCAGCCCGACGAAGCGGCCAATGCCGTGGTCGACGTGGACGACGAGATCGCCCTCGGCAAGGCTCGTCGCCTCGGACAGCACATCGGCGCCGCTGGCACGCCGGCGGCGCGGCCGCACCAGGCGGTCGCCGAGGATGTCCTGCTCGCCGATGAAGGCGAGTTCGTCGGTCTCGAAGCCGTGCTCGAAGCCCAGCACGGCGAGCGTCACGGTGGAGCGCGGCGTCGCCGGGACCTCGCCCCAGCCGTCGATCTTCTGCATGCCGCCGAGGCCGTGATCGGCGAGGACCTGGCCGAGGCGGTCGCGGGAACCGGCGCTCCAGGCGGCGAGCACGACGCGCTTCTTCGCCTGGCGCAGCGAGACGATGTGCTTGACGGCGGCGTCGAAGACGTTGTCGCCGGCCGAGCGCTCGGCAGCGAAGCTGTGGCCGACGCGGCCGCCAAGATCGACGATGCGCTTCGTCGAGGTCGGCGGCAGCGCGAACGGCGACAGCCGGAACAGAGCCCGGCCGGCGAGCGCGGCCCCCCAGGCGTCGGCGTCGAGATAGAGCGCCCCCGGCTCGATCGGCCGGTAGGGAACCTCCGCCTTAGCCGTCTCGAGCGTCATGCGGCGGGAATCGAAGTGGTCGCGGGCGGTCTTGATGCGCTCGGCGAAGGCGTCGTCGGCGAGATGGTCGATGACGACGGGCGCCTCGCCGATGAGGTCGAAGACGGTGCCGAGGCGCTCGTGGAAGAGCGGCAGCCAATGTTCCAGGCCGGGGAAGCGGCGGCCGTCGCTCACGGACTGGAAGAGCGCGTCGTTGCGGTCGGGCGCGCCGAAGGCTGCCATGTAGCCCTGGCGGAAGCGGCGGATGGTGTCCGGCGAGAGCACGACCTCGCTCATCGGCACGAGCTCGATGCGCGTCAGCTGGCCCGTCGTGCGCTGCGTCTCGGCGTCGAAGGCGCGGATCGAATCGAGGGTATCGCCGAAGAAGTCGAGCCGCACCGGCGCCTCGGCGCCGGGGGCGAACAGGTCGACGATGCCGCCGCGGACGGCGTATTCGCCGAAGTCGCGGACGGTGGCGGTGCGCAGAAAGCCGTTGTCCTCGAGCCAGCGCACCAAGATGGCGAGATCGACGCGATTGCCGACTGCCGCGGCGAACACGCCCGATGCCAGCACGTCGACGGTCGGGACGCGCTGCGCCACGGCGTTGACGGTGGTGAGCAGCACGCGCGGCCGCTTCGACGGGCGCGCCAGCGCCGACAGCGACGCCATCCGCCGCGCCGCCACCACCGCGCTCGGCGAGACGCGGTCGTAGGGCATGCAGTCCCAGGCCGGCAGGGCGAGCGTGTCGACGCCGGGGGCGAAGAAGCCGAGCGCCTGCTCGAGCCAGGCGAGGCGCTGGCCGTCGCGGGCGATGACGGCGAGTACGGTGCCGCTGCCGGCGGCCGCCGCGGCGGCGCGCGCGAGATCGCCGACGACGAGGCCGTCGTGCCCGTCCGGAACCGAGGCGAGGACCGTCTCGCCGGGTGCGGCGATCAGCTTGGCGGGATCGAAGCGGATCATCTCTCGACCGCCGCCAGGCCGTGCCCGGCCCGGTGGAAGGCCATCAGGTCGCTCATCATGGCGGCGTCGGCAGCGTCCTCGGGCGCCAGGCGACCGGTGAAGATGCCGTAGAGCAGGTCGTCCGGGGTCTCCATCAGCGCCTCGAAGGCGTCGAGCTCGGCCTCGCTCATGGCAGCGAGGCGGGCATCGGCGAAGGCGCCGAGCAGCAGGTCCATCTCGCGGGTGCCGCGGTGCCAGGCGCGGAAGAGCACGCGGCGGCGGCGCGGATCGAGCTCGGCGCTCGTGAGGATGGTTCCGGTCATGATCGAGGTTCTCGCGACGTTCGCGCCGCCTTCTAGCGCCGGACGGCGGAAAAGTCAGGGGGAAAGCGGTCGATGGGAGGTATGCGCTTCTGGACGACGATCTGATCGGGCACGTTCCTGACGAGAAGCTCGCGGTCGCGCGACGCTATCGCTCGGGAGCAACGCGCAACACCTGCGCGCGGCGCGGCGATCCCGTAACGTCGCGCCCATGCGTCCCGAGATTCTCAACCCCCTGTTCCGGCCCGTCTCGTCGCTGAAGGGCGTCGGGCCGAAGCTCGGCAAGGCGTTCGAGCGGCTGCTCGATCCGCCCGATGGCGGCGA
>CAMDHY010000030.1 GCA_945898215.1 Pseudoxanthobacter soli DSM 19599
GTCCACCCACCGCCCGCGGGCGTGACACCAAAACACTGGAGGCGCCCGTGCCCTTCGAGGACTATGCGACGAAGTTCAAGACCATCCGCTTCAGGCGCGAGGACGGCATCCTCGAGATGACCGTCCACACCGACGGCGGGCCGTTGCGCTGGGGGCGGCTGCCGCACGGCGAGCTCGAGCAGGCCTTCCTCGACATCAACCGCGACCGCGAGAACAAGGTCATCATCCTCACCGGCACCGGCGCGGAGTTCTCTGGCCCGGCCCCGGAGGTGAAGGCGAACCTCGAGGCGCACCGCCAGTCGCCCGAGGAATGGGGCGTGCTCGGCTGGGAATCGAAGAACCTCCTCCTCAACATGCTGGCGATCGACGCGCCGATGATCGCCGCCGTCAACGGCCCGGCGGTGCGCCACGCCGAGCTTCCGGTGATGTGCGACATCGTTCTCGCCTCCGAGACGGCCGCCTTCCAGGACAGCGCCCACTATGTCGGCGGCCTGGTGCCGGGCGACGGCGTCCACGTCGTCTTTCCGCTGGTGATGGGCTACAACCGCGGCCGCTACTTCCTGCTGACGGGCCAGACGATCCACGCCGAGGAGGCCAAGCACGTCGGCCTCGTCAACGAGGTGCTGCCGGCCGACCAACTGATGCCGCGCGCGTGGGAGCTCGCCCGGCAGCTGATGAAGCAGCCGGAGCTCAACCGCCGCTATTCGCGCATCCTCGTCACCGAGGTGATGCGCCGCCAGATGCACGAACTCCTGCCCTACGGCCTCGCGCTCGAGGGCCTCGCGCTCGTGAAGTAGGCCGCCCCGTGGCCGCCTGAGGGTGACGTGATCCCGGCCCCGGCCGGTCCCGTTCGTTTAGTTTTTCCAGTGGCTTGGGAGTGCCTCACATGGCGAAGATCGCCTATCTCGGCGGCGGCAACATGGCCCAGGCGATGGGCACGCGCCTGCTTGCCGCCGGCCATGACCTCACCGTCTACAACCGCACCGTCGAGAAGCTGAAGCCGCTCGTCGACAAGGGTGCGAAGACCGCCAAGAGCCCGCGCGAGGCGGTGCAGGGTGCCGATGTCGTGTTCTGTTCCGTCACTGACGACACCGCCTCGCGGGCGATGTGGATGGGGCCGGACGGGGCGCTCGCGGGCGGCCTGCCGGCGGGCACGCTCGTCGTCGAGCACTCGACGATGTCGCCCGACTGGGTGAAGGAGCTCTCCTGCGCCGCCAAGGAGAAGGGCCTTCGCTATGTCGACTGCCCGGTCGCCGGGCGGCCGGACGCAGCGGCGGCGGGCAAGCTCGTCGTCTTCGGCGGCGCCGACGACGAAGAAGACCTCGAGGCGGTGACGCCCTACATCTCCTCGATCAGCCGCCGAATCTACCACCTCGGCCCGGTCGGCACCGGCACCGCCTTCAAGCTCATCTACAATCTCCTCGGCGTCGTGCAGATCGTCGGGCTGGCCGAGGCGCTGGCCGCCGCCGAGGCCGCCGGCATCGACATCGAGACGGCCGCCACCGCCTTCGCCGACGGCAACACCGGCAGCCCGCACGTTCTCAAGCATGGCGCCTACATGGCGCAGAACGAGCACGAGGACCCGCCGGGCTTCACCGCCAACGGCCGCCTGAAGGATTCCTCCTACGGCGTCGCGCTGGAGGAGGGGCTCGGCATCACCCCGCTCGTCGGGCGCGCCGCCATGACCGCCTACAAAGGCATGGTCGAGAAGGGCATGGGCGCTGCCGCCGACAGCCGGCTGTTCGAGGTGATCGCCGGCAAGCGGACGGACTGAGCAGGTCTTGCGGCGCGGCGCGGTGCGGCATCGCCGGGCCGACCGCTCTCGCCTCGGCCGACGCTCTTGCCTAGGCTGACAGTGAGTGACCGGAGCGGGAGGCGGGCCGACAATGCAGAGCGTGGAGAAGCCGCCGGCGCCGCCGACCTCGCGCGAGCGCCTGCTCGACGCCGCCGAGACGCTGTTCGCCGATTTCGGCTTCAACGGCGTGTCGGTGCGCCAGATCGTCGAGCGCGCCGGCGTCAACCTCGGCGCCATCCCCTACCACTTCGGCACCAAGGAGAACCTCTTCAAGGAGGTGCTGCTGCGCCGGGCGACGCCGCTGCGCGCGGAGCGCCAGCGCCGTCTAGACGCCCTCCATGCCGTCTCGCAGGAGCCGCCGCTCGAGGACATCCTGCATGCGCTGCTCGAGCCGGCCTTCCGCGCCAACCGGGAGAATCAGGCCTTCCGCCGCCTGCTCGGCCGCGCCTCGATGGACCCGGCGCCGGAGGTGCGCCGCCTGCTCGTCGAGATCTACACCCTCGATTTCATGACCGTGCCCGGGGCACTGCGGCAGGCTCTCGCCGGCCTGCCGGAGGACGAGTTCTTTTGGAAGCTCAATTGTTTCTATGGTGTCATGTTGTTCGTGCAGGCTGACACGGGCAAGATCCAGACGATAGCCGGCGAGACGTTCGACACGTCCCGGCCGGAAGTCGCCCTGAAGTATGTCATTCCGTTTCTGGCCGCAGGATTTCGTTCGGCGATAGCCTCCGGGTCGGGCCGTCACGACTGACGCAAGCTCCCGGAAAGCTTCCTGGCTCAAGAAGCCGTGATGGGGTCGACCGGCTCTCGCCGGCTTTCGAACACATTTGACCCCTTCAATCCGTGCGGGCGACGGGGAACGGTGCAATTTTCGAGAAGGGGATGATCGCTTGCAATCCAGCCAACGGACCCATCGCACGTCACGCCTCGCCGTCGCGGCGAGCCTCATTGCCGGCCTCGCGCTGGCGCCCGCCGCCGCCCTCGCACACGGCGCCATGGAGGTGCCGCTGAGCCGCATCTACCTTTGCTACAAGGAGGATCCGCAGAAGCTGAAGGGCAGCTACGACGGTGTGCCGACCGGCGCTCCCCCGTGCATCGATCTCGTCAAGACGAGCGGCACGCAGCCGCTCTACGACTGGACGGAGGTCAACCGCTTCGACGCCGACGGCCAGCACAAGAAGGTGGCCAAGGACGGCCAGCTGTGCTCGGCCGGCCGCGAGAAGTACGTGGGCCTTGACCAGCGTCGTGCCGATTGGCCGACGACGCGGGTCAGCCCCGACGCGAACGGCAAGTTCACCTTCCGCTTCCACGCGACGACGCCGCACGCCGTCAAATACTTCCGGTTCTATGTGACGCGCGACGGCTGGAAGCCGACGGACGAGCTGCGCTGGCGGGACCTCGAGCTGTTCGCCACGATGAAGAACGTCGAAGCCGAGTCCGATCCGAGCCAGAGCTACGGCCAGTACTATAATATGACCGTGAAGATGCCCGAGGGAAAGACCGGCCGCCGGCTGATCTTCGCCGTCTGGCAGCGCTCGGACAGCCCGGAGGCATTCTATTCCTGCTCCGACGTGCGCATCCAGTCGCCGAAGTCCGCCACCGCGGCGGCCGCCGATGCGGTGACGTGGGACGAGGCGGGCCGGGCGGTGGCGCGCAACGACCTGCCGGCCGGCACCACTGTCACCTTCCGCGTCTTCGACGCCAAGGGCGGCGACGTCGATCAGATCAAGGTGAAGCTGACCGGCGAGACCGGCGCGGCGACGCTGTGGCCGTTCGCGCTGGCAAGCAAGGTCAACGACGTCTCGGATGCCTTCCAGATCGGCGTCGAGACCGACGACGAGGATATCGCGCCGGAGAAGTCGGCGTCGGAAAACCGCGTCTGGCGGTCGAGCGACTTCGACGGCTACTCCTACGCGATCGACGTCGACACGCCATAGGGCACACGTGCGGGACCGCGTCCCTCCCCTGCCAGGGGGAGGGACAGACCGCGCAGCGGTCAGGGTGGGGCCCGTCAATCCAAACTCAGGCTCACGTTGGAATTGACTGGCCCCCACCTGCCGGCTTCGCCGGCTGTCCTCCCCCCTGGCAGGGGGAGGACGCGTTAGCGCGCGCTTCTTTGTCAGCGGCTCTCCGTGTTTGGATGAATGCAGTCCGCGGGTTTGCCGCCTCATCGCCAAGATATGATGCTTCACGCATCACCATCAATGCTTGAAGCTGGACTAGTCATCCGCTACGGATGAGGGGCAGACGCCTGCGCCGCAAACCGCGTCGGCGACACCGCCTCGAACCATGATCCTTGATCCGTGATCACATCCGCCCAGCTGCGCGCCGCGCGCGCCATCCTCGGTCTCGACCAGCGGGGGCTGGCCGAGCGCTGCGGGCTGTCGGTGCCGACGATCCAGCGGATGGAGGCGAGCGAGGACGTCATCCGCGGCAATGTCGATTCGCTGATGAAGCTCGTCGGCGCCCTCGACGAGGCGGGGGTCGAGCTGATCGGCGACGGTGCCGCCAGTGCCGGCGGCGGCCGCGGCGTGCGGCTGACGGTGCCGCGCGCGGCCGGATCGAACCTCGCGGGGCCGGACCCGCGCCGGGGGAGCTGAGGCGATGTCGGCGACCGTCGCGGCGCTCCTCTGCCCCGCGGCCCTCCTCTGCCCGGCGGCCCTGCTGGCGATCGCCGCGCTGACCGTCGTGGCGAACCGCGGGCTCGGGGCCGATCGGGCTCGATGGCTGGTGTATGGCGGGGCGATGCTCGTCTGCATCGCCGCGTTCGGGGTTGCGCTCGTCGCGCTCATCTCATCTGCCCGCGCCGATGGCCAGGCCGCTGACATGGTGCTGCCGCTCGGGCTGCCGGGGATCGGCGCGCGCTTCGCCCTCGACGGGCTGTCGGCAGTGTTCCTGGCGGTGGTCGGGCTCGGCGGCGCGGCGGCGAGCCTCTACGGCCTCGGCTACGGCCGCCACGAGCACGAGCCCTTCCGGGTGCTGCCGTTCTACCCGGCCTTCCTCGCCGGGATGATGCTGGTGCCGCTCGCCGCCGACGCCTTCACCTTCCTCGTCTCCTGGGAGTTCATGTCGCTCGCCTCGTGGGCGCTGGTGCTCGCCCACCACCGCGTGCCGGAGAACCGGCGGGCGGCGACGGTCTACATCGTCATGGCGGCGGGGGGCACGTTCGCGCTCTTGTTCGCCTTCGCGCTGCTCGCCGGGCCCGCCGGCGGCTTCGCCTTCGCGGCGATGCGGGCAGTGCCGCCGGATGCGGTGACCGCCGGCGTCGTGCTGGCGCTGGCGCTCGTCGGCGCCGGCTCGAAGGCGGGGCTGGTGCCGCTGCATGTCTGGCTGCCGCTCGCCCACCCGGCGGCGCCGAGCCACGTCTCGGCGCTGATGAGCGGGGTGATGACGAAGATCGCCGTCTACGGCTTCCTGCGCCTCGTCTTCGACCTCGCCGGCCCGCCGGCCTGGTGGTGGGGCGTGCCGGTGCTGGTCGCCGGCGGTGTCACGGCGGCCGTCGGCGTTCTGACGGCGCTGATGCAGACCGACATCAAGCGCCTGCTCGCCTGCTCGACCATCGAGAACATCGGCCTCATCTTCGCCGGCCTCGGCCTCGCGCTGGCGTTTGCGGCGAACGGCATGGCCGCCGCCGCGGCGCTGGCGCTGACGGCGGCGCTGTTCCACGTCGTCAACCACGCGCTGTTCAAGAGCGCGCTGTTCTTCGGCGCCGGCGCGGTGCTGACGGCGACCGGCACGCGCGAGCTCGACCGCCTCGGTGGCTTGATCCACCGCATGCCGGTGACGGCGCTCGCCGTGCTCGTCGCCTGCGTGGCGATCTCGGCGCTGCCGCCTTTGAACGGCTTTGCCTCGGAGTGGCTGCTGTTCCAGGCGATCCTGCTGTCGCCGGAGCTGCCGCAGTGGGGGCTGAAGCTCGCGGTGCCGGCGGTCGGTGCGCTGCTCGCGCTGTCCGTGGCCCTGGCCGCCGCCTGCTTCGTCCGCTTCTACGGCATCGCCTTCCTCGGCCGGCCGCGCTCGGATGAGGCCGCGACGGCGCGCGAGGTCGACCGCTTCTCGCTTTCCGCCATGCTCGGCCTTGCCGGATTGTGCGTGCTGGCGGGCGTGCTGCCGGGGCTCGTCATCGACCTGCTGGCACCGGCTGCGGCCGGGCTCGTGGGCGCGGCGATGCCGCCCCAGGGCGGGCTCGCGTGGCTGTCGATCGTGCCGATCGCCGAGAGCCGCAGCTCCTACAACGGGCTGCTCGTGCTCGTCTTCATCGCCGTCTCGGCCCTCGGTACCGCCGTCGTCGTCCACCGCCTCGCAGGAAGCGCCGTGCGGCGGGCGCCGGCGTGGGACTGCGGCTTCCCGAACGCCGACCCGGCGACGCAGTACACGGCGTCGAGCTTCGCCCAGCCGATCCGCCGCGTCTTCGCCGGCGCGATCTTTATGGTGCGCGAGAGCGTCGAGATGCCACCGCCGGGCGACCTTTCGCCGGCGCGCTTCCGGCTCGACCTCTCCGACCCGATCTGGGAGCGCGGCTATCTCGGCCTCGCCGGCCTTGTCGGCCGCATGGCGGATTTCGCCAACCGGCTGCAGACCCTGACGATCCGGCAATATCTCTCCCTCGTCTTCCTGTCGCTGGTGGCGCTCCTCGTCGTGCTGGCGGTGTGGCGATGATCCCGAACCTCGCAGATCTCGCCGTGCAGGGCGCACAGATGGCGCTGGTGCTCGCCGCCGCCCCGCTCGTCACCGGCCTCGTGCGCAAGGTGAAGGCGCGGCTGATGCGCCGGCGCGGGCCGCCGCTGCTGCAGATCTACCGCGACCTCGCGCGGCTCCTGCGCAAGGAGGCGGTGGTGGCCGACAACGCCTCCTGGCTGTTCCGCGCCGTGCCCTTCCTCGTCTTCGCGGCGACGTGGGTGGCGGCGGCGCTGGTGCCGACGTTTGCCACCGGGCTCACCTTCTCGTGGTCGGCCGACCTCATCGCCATCGTCGCGCTGCTCGGCAGCGCCCGCTTCTTCCTGGCGCTCGCCGGCATGGATGTCGGCACCAGCTTCGGCGGCATCGGCGCGAGCCGCGAGGTGATGATCGCGACGATCGCCGAGCCGGCCTTCATCATGACGGTGTTCACGCTGGCGCTCGTCGCCGGCTCCACCCAGCTCTCCACCGTCGCCGCCGCGATGGCGACCGGAGAGGTCGGCCTGCGCGTCTCGCTCGGCCTCGCCCTGATCGCCCTCGTCATGGTGGCGGTCGCCGAGAACGGCCGGGTGCCCGTCGACAACCCGGCGACCCACCTCGAGCTGACGATGGTGCACGAGGCGATGGTGCTCGAGTACTCCGGCCGGCACCTCGCGATGATCGAGCTCGCCGCGTCGCTGAAGCTCACCCTCTACCTGTCGCTCGTCGCCTGCGTGTTCGTGCCCTGGGGGCTCGCGGGACCGGGCAGCGGCGCGCTCGCCCACCTGATCGGGCTCGCCGCCTGGGCGGGCAAGCTCGCGGTCGCGGCGGTGCTGCTCGGCCTGTTCGAGACCTCGGTCGCCAAGATGCGGGTGTTCCGCGTGCCGGATTTCCTCGGGGCGGCGCTGATGCTGGGGCTGCTCGCGACGCTGCTCCTGTTCGTGTCGAGGAGCCTTTGATGACCGGGCTCGGCTTCGACATCGCCCACCTCTTCGCCGGCGGTTTGGTGCTGGTCAGCCTGATGCTGCTCTACCAGGACCGGCTGACGGCGATGATCCACGTCTTCGCCGTACAGGCGCTGGTGCTGACCGCCTCGGTCGCCTGGCAGGCATGGGTGCAGGACGCGCCGCACCTTTACGTGACGGCGGCGATCGCCCTCGTCTTCAAGGCGATCATCATCCCGGTCGCGCTCTCGCGCATGGTAGCGCGCCTCGGCATTCAGCGCGGTATCGAGACGGTGGTGGGTGTCGGGCCCACGATGCTTGCCGGCATCGGCCTCGTCGCGCTGTCGATGGTGGTGATGCTGCCGGTGACGGCGACCGCCGACCCGCTCGCCCGCGAGGACCTCGCCTTTGCGCTGTCGGTGGTGCTGCTCGGCCTGTTGATGATGGTGACCCGCCGCAACGCGGTGAGCCAGGTGATCGGCTTCATGTCGCTGGAGAACGGCCTGATCCTCGCCGCCGCCGGCGCCAAGGGGATGCCGCTCGTCGTCGAGATTTCGGTCGCCTTCTCGGTGCTGATCGCCTTCATCGTCATCGGCATCGTCATCTTCCGCATCCGCGAGCGCTTCGACACCGTCGACGTGGGCGCCCTCGACCGCTTCCGGGGCGACCGGACATGAGCGGGATCGCGGCCAGCGGGCTCGATGGCGTCACCGTGCTGCTGGCGCTGCCGGCGGCCACCGCGGTGCTGCTGGCGCTGCTGCCGGCCTATCGCCTGGCAGCGCTCGTCAACGTGATCTCGTGCGGCGTGACGTTCCTGGCGGCGCTGTCGCTGTTCGTCGTGACTCCGGCGACCGGCGGCTTCGTGCTCGTCGACGCGCTCAACATCGTCTTCCTCGTGCTGAACACCTTCGTCGCCTTCACGACCAGCGTCTTCAGCCGCAGCTACATCGCCCACGAGCACGAGACGGGGCGGCTGACGCTGAGGCACCTGCGCTTCTACCACGCGATGTACCAGGTGCTGCTGTTCGCCATGAACCTCGCGCTGGTGGCCAACAACATCGGGATCATGTGGGTGGCGATCGAGGTCGCGACGCTGACGACGGTGCTGATCGTCGGCCTCTACCGCACACACGAGGCGATCGAGGCGGCGTGGAAGTACTTCATCCTCGGCAGCGTCGGCATCGCGCTCGCCCTGTTCGGCACCATCCTCGTCTACATGGCGGCGCGGCCGGTGGTGGGGGAGGGCGCCGACGGCATGCTGTGGTCGGTGCTGATCCGGCATGCGAGCGCCTTCGACCCGGCGCTCCTCAACGTCGCCTTCGTCTTCCTGCTGCTCGGCTACGGCACCAAGGTCGGCCTCGCGCCGCTGCATTCCTGGCTGCCGGATGCCCACGCGGAGGGTCCGACGCCGATCGCCGCGGTGCTCTCGGGCCTCCTCCTCAACGTCGCGCTCTATGCGGTGCTGCGCTTCAAGCTGCTGCTCGCGGCGAACCCCGAGGCGCTGGCGCCCGGCCCGCTGATGATGACGATGGGGCTCGGCTCGGTGCTGCTCGCCGGGCTGATGCTCTACCGCCGGCGCGACATCAAGCGGCTGTTCGCCTACTCGTCGATCGAGCACATGGGCCTGATGGCGTTCGCCTTCGGCCTCGGCGGGCCGCTCGCGAACTTCGCCGGCCTCCTGCACATGACGATGCACTCGCTGACGAAATCGGCGATCTTCTTCGCCGTCGGTACCATCACCCAGGTAAAGGGGACGCAGCGGCTGTCGCAGATCCGCGGCCTCACCGTCAGCCACCCGGTGCTCGGCTGGGGCCTCGTCGCCGGCGTCGTGGCGATCGCCGGGATGCCGCCGTTCGGCGTGTTCATGAGCGAGTTCCTGCTCGTCTCGGCGACGTTCGCGTGGATGCCGCTCCTCGCGTTGGCGCTGGTGGCCTCGCTGCTGGTCGGCTTCGGCGCGCTGATGCTGAGGCTGTCGGCCATCGCCTTCGGCGAGCCGAGCCCGGGCGGCACGGCGGTCGCGACCTCGACGGTGCCGATGTTCGTCCACCTCGCGCTGGTGCTGATGGCGGGC
Organism: Pseudoxanthobacter soli DSM 19599; assembly: GCA_945898215.1. Taxonomy (GTDB): domain Bacteria; phylum Pseudomonadota; class Alphaproteobacteria; order Rhizobiales; family Segnochrobactraceae; genus CAMDHY01. The sequence goes on from CAMDHY010000030.1 coordinate 9,464, forward strand.
GTCTACCTGCCGCCGCCGATCGTCGCCTGGTTCCAGACCGTCGCGGAGATGCTCGGATGAGCGCGCCCGACACCCCCGCTGGCTCCGGGCTGGCCCATCTCCTCGACCTCGGCCGGCCGATCGGCGACCTGCGGCCGTGGGCTGCGGTCGAGGTGGGTGCGGCGGCGTGGGTGGCGATCACCGAGCGGATCGCCGCCGGCGAGGCGGACCTGCTCGCGCTGTGGGGCGAACCCGGCGTTGTGCGGCTTGCGCTGTTCGACACGGCGACACGGCGGCCGGCGGTGGTGCGGCTTTCCTGTCCCGAGGGGCGATACCCTTCCGTCGGCGCGCTGCATCCGCCGGCGATCCGGCCGGAGCGGGCGATCCGCGAGCTCGTCGGCCTCGAGCCGGTCGGATTGCCCGATGGGCGCCCCTGGCTCGACCACGGCCGCTGGGGCGTGCGCACGCCGCTCGGCACGCCTGAGGCGTCCTCCGACGCGGGCGAGCCATATGCGTTCCTGACGGCCGAGGGCGAGGGGCTGCACCAGATCCCGGTCGGGCCGGTGCACGCCGGCATCATCGAGCCCGGTCACTTCCGCTTCACCGCCAACGGCGAGACCGTGGTGCGGCTGGAGGAGCGCCTCGGCTACGTCCACCGTGGCCTCGAGGGGCTGATGACGGGGGCACCGATCGCCCACGCGGCGACACTGGCGGGGCGCGCCTCGGGAGACAGCACGGTCGCCTGCGGCCTCGCCTTCGCCCGCGCCGTCGAGGCGGCAGCGGGCACCGAGCCGCCACCAAGAGCCGTGTGGCTCCGGGCGCTGATGGCGGAGCTCGAACGTCTCGCCAACCACCTCGGCGATGTCGGTGCGATCTGCAACGACGCCGCCTTCGCACTGATGCACGCCCACACCGGCGCGCTGCGCGAGCGCGTGCTGCGGGCGAGCGCCACCGCGTTCGGTCATCGGCTGATGATGGACCGCGTCGTGCCGGGCGGCGTCGTGGCCGACCTCGGCGCCGAGGGGGCCGCGGCGATCCGGGCGCTGGTCGGCACCGTCCGTGCGGCGCTGCCGGCGCTGGTTCGGCTCTATGACGGCACGCCGTCGCTGCAGGACCGCACCGCCGGCACCGGCCGGGCGACGGCGGCGCTGGTCGCCCGCTTCGCCTGCGGCGGGCCGGTCGGCCGCGCCTCGGGCCGCGCCTTCGACGCCCGCCGCGATCTCGCCTACCCGCCCTACGGCAGCCTCGCGTTCACCGTGCTGGTGCTGACGGCGGGCGATGTCGACGCGCGGGTCAGGGTGCGGATCGCCGAGATCGAGGCGAGCCTGGCGCTGGTCGACGAGATCCTCGCGGCCCTGCCGGAGGGGGCGTTGCTGGCGCCGGTGGAGCGTCCGGCGACCGGGGAGGGGATCGCGGTGGCGGAAGCCTTCCGCGGCGACGTTCTCGCCTGGGTGCGGCTCGCGGGCGACGGCACGGTGGCGCGCTGCCATCTGCGCGACGCCTCGTGGTTCCAGTGGCCGGTGCTGGAGGCGGCGATCGAGGGGAACATCGTCGCCGACTTCCCGCTCCTCAACAAATCCTTCAACTGCTCCTATGCGGGGCACGACCTGTGAGGGCGCCATGCGCCGCCTGCTGTTCGACGGGCTGACGAAGCCGCCGCTGACGGAGGCGGGGCCGGACGGGGCCGAGATCGCCGCGCTGGCGGCGACGCTCGACGCCGGCGCCCGCGCGGTGCTCGGGCGCAGCCTGTCGATCCGCCAGGTCGACGCCGGCTCGTGCAATGGCTGCGAACTCGAGATCAACGCCCTCGGCAACGCCTTCTACGATCTCGAGCGTTTCGGGCTGCGTTTCGTCGCCTCGCCGCGCCATGCCGACGTGCTGCTTGTTACCGGGCCGGTGACGAAGAACATGGCGGAGGCGCTGAAGCGCACCTATGACGCCACGCCGGGACCGAAGTGGGTGGTGGCGGCGGGCATCTGCGCCGTCGACGGCGGGCTGTTCGCCGGAAGCTACGCGTGCCTCTCCGGTGTCGGCGCGGTGCTGCCGGTCGACCTCGTCATCCCCGGCTGCCCGCCGACGCCGACGGCGCTGCTGACGGGGATGATCGCGCTGATGGCGAAGGGGGCCGCGAAGGGCTGAGGCGTCCGCGTCCCTCGCGACGGGCGGATCGGCCGGGCGCGGTCCCGGCCGATCGTCTTGGCTCAGCGACGCTCGTTGACGAGCGCCATCGCGCCCGGGCCGGTCAGCGCCACGGCGGCGCAGGCGGCGATCAGGAAGGCGATGTATTCCCAGCCGCCACCGGCGTTCGAGAACAGCCAGCCCTTGTCGGCGTGGGCGAAGTACCAGGCGCCGGCGAGCACCGGGATCAGGAGCACGGCGACGACCCGGGCGTAGATGCCGAGGATCAGCAGGATGCCGCCGCCGACCTCGGCGAGGATCGTCAGGTAGGCGAGGACCGACGGCAGGCCGAGGCTCTCGAAGTAGCCGGCGGTGCCGGCGAAGCCGAACACGAACACCTTCAGCAGGCCGTGGGAGAGGAACATCGCGCCGAGCGCGAGGCGGATGAGGAGGGCGCCGTAGGGCGCGGTACGCGTGTCGATCATGGCGATCATCCGAAAGGGCCGGGCGGGGGCCGGCGGGAATGGGAGGCGAGCCGATGCGGTACCGGGGGAGGCGGGGCCGCGCCGCAGCAGATGCGCCTCGGCATCAAAGTAGACAATTCGACTTGTCAGCGACTGTTTGTTCAATCACGATGAACGAATGGACACGCTGACCCGCATGCAGGCCTTCGTTCGCGTCGCCGAGGCCGGCGGCTTCTCCGCCGCCGCACGGCGGCAGGGCAAGTCGAAGGCGCTGTTGTCGAAATATGTGCGCGAGCTCGAGGACGAACTCGGTGCCCGCCTCCTCAACCGCACCACCCGCCAGCTGTCGATGACGGAAGCGGGGCAGGTCTATCTGCGCGAGGCGGTCGACATCCTGCAGCGCATCGACGACCTGAAGTCGACCGTCCACGACACCCACCGCGAGCCGCGCGGCCTGTTGCGCATCGCCGCCCCGCGCACCCTCGGCGACGGCGAGATCGGCCAGGCGATCATGGAATTCCTGCAGAAGGAGCCGCTGATCTCGGTCGACGTGCGCCTCGAGGACCGGTTCGTCGATCTCGTCGAGGAGGGCTTCGACGTCGCCATCCGGGTGAGCGAGCTCACCGATTCGAGCCTGATCGCCCGCACGCTGGCGCCGTTCCGCATCCTCGTGTGCGTGCGCCCGGACGTGCTCGCGGCGACGGGGCGGCCGATGACGCCGGCCGAACTCGCCGAAATGCCCTGTATCGTCGACACCAATGCCAAGGTGCGCGCCAACTGGACCTTCAAGGTCGAAGGCGAACGGCGGACGGTGACGGTGCGCGGGCGGGTCGAAGTCAACAGCCCGCGGGCGGTGCGCGCGGCGGCGCTGGCCGGGCTGGGGTTCGCCAAGGTGCCCTACATGACGGTGCGCGAGGACATCGCCGCCGGGCGGCTAACGGCGGTTCTGGAAGAGTTCGAGGTGGGCGCCTCGGCGATCCACGTCGTCTATCCGCATCGCCGCCACCTGTCGGGCAAGGTGCGCGCCTTCGTCGACTTCCTCGTCGCCTGGTTCGAGAAGGCCCAGCGCAGCGGCCGCACCTGCTGAGGCGCAGACGGCCAGCGGCCGTCGACGCGGCCTGCCGGTTGACGAGGCCTGCCGGTTGACGCGGCCTGCCGGTTGACGCCGCGGCGCGGCTTGGCGATCAAGGGATGCGCCACGCTTCCGCCATTGGCGGCCGGCAGGGTCGCGGCGGTTCGGGCCCAGGGAGCGACGTGCGGGACCTTTCGCGAATCGTGTCGGTGATGGCGCGGCGCTCAGGGGCGCTGCTGCTTCTCGTGCTGGCGCTCGCTGCGGCGACGGGCGCAGCGCAGGCCCACCCCCACGTCTTCGTCGTAGCGCGCGAGGAGGTCGCCTTCGACGCCGAGGGCCGTGTCGCCTCGGTCGGCCATGCCTGGCAGTTCGACGAGGGCTTCTCGGCCTTCGCCACCCAGGGGCTCGATGCCGACCGGAACGGCGAGTTCTCGCAGGAGGAGCTCGCCCCGCTCGCCCAGGTCAACGTCGAATCCCTGAAGGAATACGGCTACTTCACCTTCGTCGAGGTGGACGGCAAGCCGGTCGCGATCGGCGACCCGACCCGCTACTGGCTCCACTACGACGACGGCCGGCTGACGCTGTTCTTCGACACGCCGCTCGCCGAGCCGGTGGACCTCGCCGGACGCACGCTCACCGTCGACGTCTACGACCCGCAGTATTACGTCGCCATCGACCTCGTGCCGCAGAACCCGTTCTCGCTCACCGGCGACGTGCCGAAGGGCTGCAAGCTCGAGGTGAAGACGCCGGAGGAGATGGATCCGCAGACGGCGGCGATGCTGGCGGTGATCCCGCCGGACGTGCGCGACATCCCGGCGAACCTGCGCTCGGTCACCTCCGCGCTCGCCAACACCGCGGTGGTGACGTGCCCGGCCGCCGCCGCCCCGGCGCCGGCGCCGGGTTCGCTCGGGACGATGCTGCCGCGGCTCGGAGCGTCCGGGCCGTTCGGCGTCGGCGTCACCGAATCGGGCAGCAGTCCGCCGACCGGCGTCTTCGCCGTCATCGCCGAGTGGCAGCGCGCCTTCTACGAGCGCCTCACCGACGCGGTGAAGCGGCTGAAGGACGACAACCTCGCGGTCCTGACGCTGATCGCGCTCAGCTTCGGCTACGGCGTCTTCCACGCCGCCGGCCCGGGACACGGCAAGGCGGTGATCGCCGCCTATCTCGTCGCCAACGAGGCGTCCGCCCGGCGGGCGCTGACGCTGTCGTTACTGGCGGCGATGCTGCAGGCGGTGGTGGCGATCGGCATCGTCGGCATCGCCGCCGCCCTCCTCAACCTGACGAGCTTCGCCGTTACGGCGACGGCGCGCGTCGCCGAGATCGGCTCGGCGGCGCTGGTGCTGGTGTTGGGCTTGGTGCTCGTGGCGCGGAAAGTGCTGTGGCCGCTCGCGACCGCCGTCACCGCCCGCCTGCGCCGCCCGCGGCTGTCGCTCTCGGCGGCGGCGGTGAGCGGGCCAACGGCGCGGTCGATGCCGTCCGCGACCTCGCGCTTCGTCTGCGACGAGCCCGACCCGAACCACGTCCACGGCCCGAGTTGCGGACACTTCGTGCTGCCGGACCAGATTTCCACGACCGCGAGCCGCGCCACCATGGTGGCGGCGGTGGTATCGGCGGGGGCGCGGCCGTGCACGGGTGCGCTGGTGGCGCTCGTCTTCGCGCTGTCGCAGGGCATGTTCCTCGCCGGCGTCCTGGCGGTCATCGCCATGGCGATCGGCACGGCGCTGACGACTTCGGCCCTCGGCCTGCTCGCGCTCGGCGCCAAGGGCGTGGCGATGCGCCTGTCGGGCCTCGGCGGCGGGCGAAATGCCGGAACGGCGATCGCCGTGCTCGAAGGCGCCGCTTCGTTCGGCATTCTGACGCTCGGCGTGCTGCTGCTCGGGGCGGCGCTGACGCTCTGACCGGCCGGGCGCACCGCCGTTCGGTGCAGATTTGCAACAATATCTGGTCCGACCAAACGGCCCGTGCGTTCGCAGTTGCGTTTCTGCGCGACCTGCGGCACGATCTTCCTGTCTCGGCTCCGTCGATATGCATTTCTGGCGGGGGCAGATCGACAAGGACGCATCGGCAGGGGGTATGCCGCGCGATCGGGTCGAACGGAGGTTGGGAGGCAGGTGGCGTTCGCGTCACCTGCCTTTCCCGTTTCTAGGGCCAGCAGCCATCATGCCCAGCTGCCGTCACGCGTCGTGACGTGACCGGTTGCGGCAGCGTCGTCAGTGCATCGCGGCGAGGCTAATCCAGTCCCGACGACGGCCGTGAGACGGACCCCGGGCGACCGCTGGCCGCTTCAGGGACGCCGGCGCTGTATGCCGGCGCGACCTTCCGCAGATGCAGCGATGGCGTGAGATCGACCGCGCCGCGCCCTCGACCCGCGCTGCCGGCAACGGCGGCCGGGCCTCAGGCCGCGCCGAGCTTCGCGGCCACGGCCGAAGCCGCGGTGATTGCCGCATAGTCGCCGGCGGCGACGTGCTCGCGCCGGATCATCCACGAACCGCCGACGCAGACGACGTTGGAGAGCTTCAGGTAGCGCGGGGCGCTCTCCGGCGTGATGCCGCCGGTCGGGCAGAAGGTGAGCTGCGGCAGCGGCGAGGCGAGCGCCGCGAGATAGGTCGCGCCACCGGCGGGCTCGGCCGGGAAGAACTTGGCGAAGCGGTAGCCGCGCTCGATCAGCGCCATCGCCTCGGACGCCGTGGCGACGCCCGGCAAAAGCGGCATCGGCGAGCCGCTCGCGGCGTCGAGCAGACGCTCGGTGGCGCCCGGCGAGACGGCGAACCTGGCGCCGGCCTTCATCACCGCCTCGAACTGGGCGGCGTCGAGCACCGTGCCGGCGCCGGCGACCGCCCCCTCGACCTCGCCGGCGACCCGGCGGATCGCCTCCATCGCGGCCGGCGTGCGGAGCGTGATCTCGATCGCCTTCAGCCCGCCGGCGACGAGGGCGCGGGCGAGGGGCACCGCGTCGGCGGCGTTCTCGACGATCACCACCGGCACGACCGGGGCGAGCGCGAGGATCGGGGCAAGGCCGGGCTGCACGTCGGCGGTGGTCATGCTGCGTCCTCCGTCTCGTGCACGGCGAAGATGCTGGCGCCGGAATCGGCGAGGCCGACGGTGGCGCGGAAGGGGGCGAAGAGCTCGCGGCCGACACCCTCGTGCATGGCGGAGAGATCCGCGGTGGCGAGCGGCCGGGCGGCCCACTCGTCCTCGTCGATGATCACCTCGAGCTTACCGCGGACGGCGTCGACGCGGACGATGTCGCCGTCGCGAATCTTGGCGATCGGGCCGCCGTCGACGGCCTCTGGTGTGACGTGGATCGCCGCCGGCACCTTGCCGGAGGCGCCCGACAGCCGCCCGTCGGTGACCAGCGCCACCTTGAAGCCCCGGTCCTGCAGCACGCCGAGCGGCGGCATCAGCTTGTGGAGCTCCGGCATGCCGTTCGCCCGCGGCCCCTGGAAGCGCACCACCGCCACCATGTCGCCGCCGAGGGTGCCGGCCTTGAAGGCCGCCTGCAGCTCTTCCTGGCTGTGGAAAACACGGGCCGGCGCCTGCACGACGTGGCGCTCGTCGGCGACGGCCGAGGTCTTGATGACGGCGCGGCCGAGGGTGCCGTCGAGGACGCGCAGGCCCCCCGTCGCCTGGAAGGGCTCGGCCGCTGGCCGCAGCACGGCGCGATCGGCGGAGGCGGCCGGCGCGTCGACCCAGTCGGCCTCGCCGCCGGCATCGAGCCGGGCCTCGACCGTGTAGCCGTCGAGACCGGTGCCCCAGATCGTCGTGACGTCGGCGTGCAAAAGGCCGGCGGACAAGAGTTCGCGGATCATGAAGCCCATGCCGCCGGCGGCGTGGAAGTGGTTCACGTCTGCCTTGCCGTTCGGATAGATGCGGGCGATCAGCGGCGTCACCTCGGCAAGGTCGGCGAAGTCGTCCCAGGTGAGGCGGATGCCGGCGGCCGCCGCCATGGCAATCAGGTGGATGGTCAGGTTGGTGGAGCCGCCGGTGGCGTGCAGGCCGACGATGCCGTTGACGAAGGCCTTCTCGTCGAGCACCCGGCCGACCGGCGTGTAGGCGTTGCCGAGCGCGGTGAGGGCGAGCGCGCGCTTGACGGCGACCTTGGTCAGCGCGTCGCGCAGCGGCGTGTTGGGGTTGACGAAGGAGGCGCCGGGCAGGTGCAGGCCCATGATCTCCATCAGCATCTGGTTGGAGTTGGCGGTGCCGTAGAAGGTGCAGGTGCCCGGGCCGTGATAGGACTGCGCCTCGGCTTCCAGCAGCGCGTCACGGCCGACCTTGCCCTCGGCATAGAGCTGGCGGATGCGAGACTTCTCGTCGTTCGGCAGGCCCGATGTCATCGGCCCGGCCGGCACGAACACCGCCGGCAGGTGGCCGAACGACAGGGCGCCGATGACGAGGCCCGGCACGATCTTGTCGCAGACGCCGAGATAGACGGCGGCGTCGAACATCTGGTGGGAGAGCGCGATCGCCGTCGACAGCGCGATCACCTCGCGGGAGAACAGCGACAGCTCCATGCCCGCCTCGCCCTGGGTGACGCCGTCGCACATCGCCGGCACGCCGCCGGCGACCTGGGTGGTGCCGCCGGCCTCGCGGGCCGCGTTACGGATGACGTCCGGAAAGCGCTCGAATGGCTGATGGGCGGAGAGCATGTCGTTGTAGGCGGTGACGATGGCGAGGTTCGGCGCCTCGCCGGAGCGCAACTCCGCCTTGTCGCCGGGACCGCAGGCGGCGAAGCCGTGGGCGACGTTGGCGCAGCCGAGGCGCTTGCGGGTGGGGCTGCGCTCCGCGGCGGCGTCGATGCGCTCGAGATAGCGCGCGCGGCCGGAGCGGCTGCGGCGGACGATGCGGTGCGTCACCTCACCGAGGCGGGCGTGCAGGGCGCCGGGGGAACGATGGCCGGAGTTCAAGGTGCCGGTCATGACGGGCCTCCTAAGCTGGGCGGGGCGCGCGCGTCGTCGACGTGCGGAGCACAGTCACCGACATCAGATGCACGCGGCGTGCCGCAGGGCGCGCGCCGAGATCGGCGCGGCGATCGTGTCCGGAGCGTTTCGCTCACGGACACCAGAAGACGTCGATGCCGCGGCTGGCGCTGCGCAGCACCGCCCGCACCGGCATGTCCGCGACGGGGCCGTCAGCCAGCGCCGCGTCGAGCGTCGTGCGCTTGGCGGCGCCCTCGATGTGGAGCGCCAGCGTGTCGGCGGCGCGCACCACCGGCAGCGTCAGCGTGATGCGCGGCTCGACGGCGGCGGCGGCGCTGACCTCTGCGATGCGGCGGTCGCGCGGCGGCGACAGCGCCCCGGCGAGGCCGTCGCCGTGCGGGAAATAGGAGGCGGTGTGGCCGTCGTCGCCCATGCCGAGGATGGCGACGGTGAGCGGCCAGGCCAGCGCGTCGAGCGCCTGCTCGAGAGCCGGAAAGCCGTCCTCGGGGGTGGCATCGCCGGTGTAGAGCGGCACGAAGGTGGCGGATGCGGCGGGGCCCTGCAGCAGGTGCTTGCGCACCAGCGCGCCGTTCGAGCGGTCGGAGCTCTCGTCGACCCAGCGCTCGTCGATCAGCGTGACGAGCACCTGGCCCCACGGGATCGCCGCCTCAGACAGCTTCTCGAAGAAGCGCGACGGGGTGTGGCCGCCGGAGACGGCGAGGCTGGCGCGGCCGGAGATGGCGATGCGGGCGGAGAGCTTGCCGGCGACGAACGCGGCGAAGCTCGTCGCCAGCGCCTCGCGGTCGGCCGCCTCGTGCCAGCGCAGAACCGGATCGCTCATCGGTCGTCCTCGTGCCAGGTGCGGCCGTCGCGCTCGATCAGGGCGATCGAGGCGGACGGGCCCCATGTACCGGAGGTGTATGGCTTCGGTGCGTCGCTCGAGCTCTTCCAGGCTTCCAGGATCGGGTCGATCCAGCCCCAGGCCGCCTCGACCTCGTCGCGGCGCATGAACAGCGTCTGGTTGCCGCGCACGACGTCCATCAGGAGACGCTCGTAGGCCTCGTGGTGGCGGACGTTGAAGGCCTCGGCGAAGCTCATGTCGAGGGGCACGTGGCTCAAACGCATGCCGCCGGGGCCGGGGTCCTTGATCATCAGCCAGAGCTTCACGCCCTCGTCGGGTTGCAGGCGGATGACGAGGTGGTTTGCAGAGATCGGACCGGCGGAGGAGCCGAACAGCGAATAGGGGATCGGCCGGAAGGCGACGACGATCTCCGAGACGCGCGAGGGCAGGCGCTTGCCGGTGCGCAGGTAGAACGGCGTGCCGGCCCAGCGCCAGTTGCCGAGCTCGGCCTTGATGGCGACGAAGGTCTCGGTGGTGCTGTCGGTGCGGCCGAGCTCGTCGTGATAGCCGGGCACGGCGCCGCCGTCGCTTGCGCCGGCGCGGTACTGGCCGCGCACGGTGACGGTGCCGACGGTGGTCGGGTCGATCGGCTTCAGGGCCTTCAGGACCTTGAGCTTCTCGTCGCGCACCGCATCGGCGTCGAGCGAGGCCGGCGGCTCCATGGCGGTGAGACAGACGAGCTGCAGGATGTGGTTCTGCACCATGTCGCGCAGCGCGCCGGCGGTGTCGTAATAGCCGGCACGCCCGCCGACGCCGATCGTCTCGCCGACGGTGATCTGCACGTGGTCGATGTGGGCGGCGTTCCAAAGCGGCTCGAACAGGGCGTTGGCGAAGCGCAGCGCCATCAGGTTCTGCACCGTTTCCTTGCCCAGATAGTGGTCGATGCGGTAGATCGCCTCTTCCGGGAAGAAGGCGCCGACCTCGTCGTTGAGGGCACGGGCGGTCTCGAGGCTCTTGCCGATCGGCTTCTCCAGCACGACGCGGACGAGCGGCGTGACGAGGCCGGCCTCGGCGATGCGCCGGGAGATCTCGCCGAACAACTCGGGAGCGGTGGCGAGATAGAAGACGCGGACGCGGTCGGCGTTGGGGGCGAGCTTCTCGGCGAGCGCCGGCCAGCCGGCATCGGAGGTGGCGTCCACCGACACATAGGACAGCCGCTCGATGAAGCTCGCGGCGACGTCGGCGTGCAGTTCGTGCGCCGGCACGTATTCGGCGAGCGCCTTGCGCGCCTCCTCGCGGAACTCCTCGTCGCTGACCGGGCGGCGGGAGGCGCCGATGATGCGGGCCTCCTCCGGCATCTGGCCCGCGAGGTAGCGGTGATAGAGCGCGGGAATGAGCTTGCGACGGGCGAGGTCGCCGGTCGCTCCGAAGACGACGAGGTCGAACGGCTCGACGGCGATGGTGCGAGCGATCACGGTGTCGATCCTTCTCGTGTCGGCGCCGGGGAGGTCGACGACGGACGCGGTCCATGCTGCAGTGCAGCAATGGCGAGAATGCGGCCGCGGCTTGCTCGCCGCGCCGGCGCGGCCGAGTAGCAGCCTCCTGGCCGGAAAGGCAAGCGCGGGGACGGCCTCGCCGCCATCGCGACCCGCACCGTGGCAGCCCGGCGACAACCTCGCGCCGTTTCCGCGCCCGGGCGGGCTGCGCGCGACGCGGGACCGATCAGAAGGTGTAGCCGAAAGACTCGATCTCGCGGGCGTAGCGGCGCGCGACCGTGGCCTTGGTCGGCTCGTCGTAATAGCTGCGGTAGTCCGGCTTCTCGCCCGGCCTCGAGACGTTGAGGTGGGCGAGCGTCGGCGGGTCGTCGATGCCGAGGCGCGCCATAACGGCGTCGAAGTCCGCCGAGAGGGTCTCGAAGCGCATCACCTCGTCGGCGACGATCTTGCCGCCGATCGCGTAGATGTCGAAGTTCGGGATCGTGCGGCGTCGCCAGCCGCGGCGGACGAACTCGGCGAAGGTGCCGGCTTCCTTGCCGTTGCGCTTGCGGTAGAGGTAGTGCGAGACCTCGCGGTCCCACGGATTGCGCTCGATGGTGATCTTGGTAAAGGTCGCCCACTGCTCCGGCGTGCAGAGGCGGCGCACCGTCTTCGCATAGGCGTGGTTGGGCAACTGGATGCCGGCCTTTTTGGCGTCCATGCCGAAGGCCCAGGCGAGGCGCGACCAGAACGGCACGGTGTCGAGCGGCACGATGTTGTTCTGCTCGCCGCGGCCGCGCCGGTGCGCCTCGAACTTCGAGACGTTGGTGATGATGTCCTCCGGGCCGCAGAGCTGCGCGAGGGCGAGCTCGACGCTGGTGGAGCCGGTCTTCATGGTGCGCAGGAAGATGAACCGGCGCTCGAACGAAACGATCATCATGCCCTTCCATCGCGCGCCGGGGGACGGCGCGGCGGCGTCGATCCGGACGGATCGGACGGGTGGATTGCGGGTGCGGTTCTAGTCGCTCGGCCGGCCGCCTCCAAACGGAAAGCGCGGCCCCTCCATCAGCGGCGCGGCGGGGCGAGGTCGAGGACGAGCGTTCGCTCAACCGCCGGTGTGCCCCACTGGACGCCGGCATTCTCGTCTTCGAGGCGGAAGCCGGCGTCGCGGTAGAGGCGGTCCGCGGCATCGAGACCCGCCAGCGTCGAGAGCGCGAGTCGGCGGTGGCCGACGGCGCGGGCGGCGGTGATCGCCTCGTCGAGAAGCCGCCGTCCAAGGCCGCGGCCGCGCAGGCGGTCGGACATGATGAACCAGCGCAGGCGGGCGGGTTCGCCCGAGCCGTCGACGGCGATGAAGCCCTCCACCTCGCCGTCGAGGACGACGGTGGCGACGTGGTCGCGGTCGGTCACGAAACCGGTGAGGAAGGCCGAGCACTCGGTCGCGACGCGGGCCTCGAAGGCGAGGCCGAAGCCGTGGCTCTGCGCATAGTGGCGGGCGTGCAGGAGGGTGACGCGGCCGATGGCGCCGGGCGTCCAGCCGGCGACGATTTGCGGCTCGGGGAGAGGGCGTGCCCCGCTGTCCGGACGCGGGCTCATCGCGGCGCCAGCCCGCGCACGACGAGGGCCGCCGTCGCGGCGGCGAAGCCGGCGTCGAGCGTGCCGCCCCCGGCGAGCACCCGGAACCAGACGATCGCGGCGACGTGGTCGGCAACGGCGTCGGCGCAGACGTCGCGGCGCACCCGGCCGCGGCGGCGGGCGGCGGCGACGATCGACCCGACGATACGCCGGCGCGGCTCGACGAGGCGGGCGAGCAGGCGCGTCCGGTCCTCGGGAGAGGCCTGCGCGTCCACCACCAGGCCGGCGAGGACGGCGACGAGGCCGGTGCGGGCGAACAGCTCGAACAGCCGCGTCAGCAGGGTGGCGATGTCGGCTTCGGGATCGCCGGTCGGCGGGTCGAATCGCTCGTCGGCGGCGAAGCGGTCGTAGACGGCGATGAACAGCGCGGTGCGGTCGGCATAGCGGCGGTAGAGCGTCGGGCGGCCGACGCCGGCGCGGGCGGCGACGGCCTCGATGGTGACGGCGCGGTAGCCGGTCTCGCGGACGAGGGCGAGGGCGGCGTCGAGGATCGCCCGGTCGGCGGCGAGCGAGCGCGGCCGGCCGGGGCGTCGCACCGCCTCGCGGGCGGGCAGGACGGGTTCCACGGCAGGCGTGATCGGGGGCGTGATGGCGGCGGTCTGCATCGGAGGATAGGCCCGGAGGATGGTGTTACGGTACATCCTGTATCGTAAATGAGGCCGCCGCGCATTCCGAAAACCGACGCGTGCTCCGTCGGCCGGGCTACGCCGCGGTGTCGCGGCATGGCGCGGCCGCATGACCTCGCAGGTCATCGATCCCGCGCGGCCGGACGGCGAGGGTGGTGCCGCGGCGGCCGGAGGGTCCGGCCGCACCGTAAACGGGAGCACCCCATGCAGACCTTTGCGATCGGCCGCCTGCGCGACGTCACGCTCGGTGACGACATCATCGCCTACCTCGAGGGAATCGATGCGACGCTCGCGCCGTTCGGCGGCGCGTTCATCGTCCACGGCGGACCGGCGACGGTGCTGGAGGGGGCGTGGGAGGGCGATCTCGTGGTGATCGGCTTCCCGGGCCGGGCGGCGGCGGAGGGCTGGTACGCCTCGTCGGCCTATCGCGCGATCGCTGGGCTGAGGACACGGAACGCGGCGTGCGACGTCATCCTCATCGACGGCGTCGAGGCCGGACATCGGGCGACGGACGTGCTCGCGCGCGAGCGGGCGGCGCGGGCCTTGGTGGGCTGAGGCACCGGATTTGGCGGCCGCGTAGCGCCGGAAATGCGAACGGGCGGCGTCCGGCGCCGCCCGTCACAGGATCGAGCCGGCGGCGCTAGGCGCCGCCCGTGATGGGGTCGAACCAGCGGCGGGCACGGCCCGCCGACCCTCAGAGTTCGAAGTCGCCGGCGGTGAGCTTCAGCTTGCCGTCGAGGTCGAGGGCGATGTCGGCCTGGCCGTCGCCGTCGAGGTCGCCCAGAACGACGGTCTTGCCGTCGGCGTACTGGTAGACCAGCAAGCCGGCCTTCCCGGACAACTGGCCCTTGCCGTCGAACGTAAAGGCCTGGCTGCCGCTCTTCACCGCGTTGGCGTCGATGGCGGAGAGGTCGATGGTGTCCTCGTCGACGGCGAAGTCGGTGATCGCGTCGGTCTTGCCGGACGCGGTCCCGAGATCGGACGCCTGCTTGAAGACGAACTTGTCCGCGCCGGTGCCGCCCGACATCGTGTCGCGCCCGGCGCCGCCCTCGATGGTGTCGTCGCCGGCGCCGCCGCTCAGGGTGTCGTTGCCGCCGCCGCCCTTCAGCGTGTCGTTGCCCTTGCCGCCGGAGAAGCTGTCGTTGCCGTTCTTGCCGTCGGCGGTGTCGTCGAACTTGGTGCCGGTCCAGCGATCGTTGCCCTGGGAGCCGACGATCTTCTGCGCCTCGCCCTTCAGGGCCTCGAGGAGCAGCGAGCCGTCGGCCTCGCCGGTCGCCCAGCCCATCAGGGCGTAGATGACGTCGCCGGAGCTCGGATCGTCGTCCGCGTCGATGGAGAAGCCGGAGATCGTCAGCTCGGTGTTGTAGCCGGTGAAGTTGCCGCTGCTGTCGACCTTGCCCTTGCCGTAGGTGCCGAAGTCGATCTTGTCGATGGTGCCGGTGAGCTCGTGGGTGGCGAGCACGTAGGCGAAGTCCTCGCCCCACAGGGAGACCAGCTTGTTCTTCGCGGCATTGTCGCTGGTGGCGTAGCCGTTGACGATCTGGTCGCCGTCGAACTGGCTGTCGTCGCCGTAGAAGGTCGGCTGGCCGGACGTGTCGGGGAGGAACGATTCGATGTACTTGTTGAAATCGATGCCGGACGACGGCGCGTTCTTGCCCGCCTTGAAGGTGATGACCATGTCGGTATCTCCGCTCACGAGGGGACGCGACAGGCGGGCGGGGTAGCCGGGGCCTTCGCGTGCAGCCAAGGCACCCGCGGCCGCCGCCGCCGGTGTGGGGCGCGCCGGTCCGCCGGCGACCGAGGCCGCCGGCGGTCACGGGGGCGCGTTAGAGCACGAAGTCGAGCTTGGTCAGGTCGATCTTGCCGGAGAGGTCGATCTTGAAGTCGGCCTTGCCGTCGCCGTCGGCGTCGCCGGCCACCACCGTCACCTTGTTGTTGAGCTGGTAGCGGAGTTCGCCGGCCTCGCCGGTGAACTTGTCGGTGCCGAGGAAGACGAAGGCGTCGTCGGCCTCGGTCGTCTGGTTCGCGTCCATCGCCGAGAAGTCGAGCAGGTCCGCGCCCGACTTGAAGTCGGTGATGACGTCGCGGTCGGCCTGGGCGAGGCCCGTATCGAAGACGCCGTCGGTCGGGTTGTAGTAGCGGAAGGTGTCGGCTCCGCCGTTGCCGCTCATCACGTCGGCGCCGAGGCGGCCGGTGATGTCGTCGTTGCCGCTACCGCCGATGACGGAGTCGTTGCCGCTGCCGGCATGGATGATGTCGTTGCCGTTCGCGCCGGAGATCCAGTCGTCGCCGTCGAGGCCGTAGATGCGGTCGTCGCCGTCGCCGCCCTTGATCGAGTTCGCCTCGGCGGAGCCGAGGATGATGTCGTTGAAGGACGAGCCGACGACGTTTTCGATGTTCGACAGCACGGTGCCGTTCGGGCCGGTGCCGGCGCCGAGATCGACGACGACGCCCGTCTCGAAGTTCGAGAAGGTGATCATGTCGCTGCCGTCGCCGCCGTCGTAGGTATCGGCGCCCAGCGTGGCGACGATCTTGTCGTCGAAGGCGGTGCCCGTGTAGCTGTCGCCGCCGTCGGTGCCGACAAAGACCTGCGCCTGCTGGGCGAGGAAGTCATAGAGACCTTCGGTGTCGCCGGCGGCGAGCATGTCGTAGACGTCCATGACGCCGTTGTCCTCGGCGCCGTGGCCCGCCTCGACGGAGATGTCGAGGCCCTTGATCACCATCATCTCGGCGAGGCCGGTGATGGCGCCCTCCTCGCCGGTGCCCTGCTCGCCTTCCGTCTGGCCGTCGATCCAGTCGCCGAAGACCAGTTCGTCGAGGTCGCCCGAAAGGGCGTGCGGGTAGGTGGTGCCGTAGTGGATCCAGTCATAGGCGAGGTCGGCGCCCTCCATGACGACGCGCGCGGCCGATTCCTCGCCGTACTGGTAGGCGATCTCAGAGCCGTTCATGTAGTAGGTCTGGCCGAAGACGCTGTCCGGCGTGCCGCCGTAGAACTTGTAGTCGGCAGTCTCGGTTGTCGCCAGATAATCGCTGATGAAGGTGTTGTAGTCCAGGCCGCCGGTCAGTGCGTCACCGGCCTTGATCTTGATCGCCATCGATGCGGTCCTCGCTGCAGTCGCGGCGCCGACCGGACGACGGCGCACGTTCCGTCGATGCTGATAATGCGAACTGCTCGCAAGGTCAAAGGTGATCGCGAACATTATACTTAGAAGTAATTCAGAATTACATTGGATGAATTCGAGATTGTAAGTAGAATCGTTAAGAACTGGAACTACTGTAGATTTGGTCGGCGTGCATTCTGCAACGAACCGGCAAAACGGCGTGACGTTTCCTTGACTCGCGCGGTCGACGCACATAGCGTCCCGCTGTTGCTGCGAACGGCTCCTAACAACGTCCGCGCAATCAGCCAGCCACGGCGACCGCGTCGCCCAGCCAGCCAATCCTCCCGTGCAATGCGTAACGCCCGGCCCTCCGGGTGGTGCGGTGACGGCCCTGCCGTGCGCCGCGTCTGGATCGGACTGCCGCCCCCATGGCTTCAGCACGCCCGCCGTCCCGCACCACCGTGGCCGCGGCCTCTCGCCGACGGGCGGTGGCGGCGATCGCGGTCGGCTGCGGGCTCTCCGTCATCGCCTGCGGCATCGCGGCCCCGCCCGCCCTCGGGCAGGCGGTGGTTGTGGAGGAGGAGATCGCCCCGACGACGGTCGATCCCGTCCGCGAGGAGCCGGTGCCGCCGGGCGAGGTGGGCGTCGACGACGACGATGTGCTCGAGGACATCACCGTCACGGCGACGCGCACCGCCGAACCGGTGGACCACACGCTCTCCGGCACCAGCGTGCTCGACCGCTCGACCATCCAGACGCAGACGAACCCGAACCGGCCGTCGGACTTCCTGGACCTCATTCCCGGTGTAACGACGTCCGAGCAGGGCGGCGACCCGGCGACCTCGATCAACATCCGCGGCCTGCAGGACTTCGGCCGCGTCAACGTCATGGTCGACGGCGCCCGCCAGAACTTCCAGACGAGCGGCCACAACGCCAACGGCGCCTTCTACATCGACCCGGAGATGATCCGCTCGGTGGACGTCACGCGCGGCGCCACGGCGACCGTCTACGGCTCCGGCGCCATCGGCGGCGTCGCCGACTTCCGCACCCTGACGGCCGACGACGTGCTGTCGGCCGACCAAGTCGTCGGCGGTTTCGTCAAGGCGAAGTACTCGACGAACGGCGCCGAGCCGCTCGGCCACGCCGAAGCCGCCGGGCGCGTCGGCCAGGCCTTCGACGTGGTGACCGCCGGCACCTGGAGCCGCTCCACCGACTACCGCGACGGCAACTACGACCGCATCGCCAATTCCTGGGACGATCTCCTGAGCGGCCTCGCCAAGGCTCGCTACCGGCCGACCGAGGACCAGCAGATCACCGCCTCCGCGCTGCTCTACCGCGCGAGCTTCGACAAGGGCACGACGACGGTGCGCTCGACCGATGCGACAACGGAAACCTATTCGCTCGGCCACACCTGGACGCCGCTCGACAACGACCTCGTCGACCTGCGCTCGAACGTCTACTACACGACCACCCGAACCGATCAGACCGAGGTCGCCGGCAAAAATGTCGGCTCGAAGCGGTCGTTCGACGTCGCCACCACCGGCTTCGACGTCAACAATACGAGCCGCTTCGCCACCGGCGCGGTCGGCCACGCGCTGACCTACGGCGTCGACGGCTTCTTCGACCAGGTCGACAACACCGACGACGAGAACTCGTCGAACAAGTACACGCCGAACGGCCGGCGCTCGGTCTATGGCGGCTTCGTCCAGGACCAGGCGACCTGGGAATGGCTCGAGGTGATCAGCGCCGTCCGCCTCGACGGCTACGAGCTCACCGGCGGCAAGATCGACAATTCCGGCGGCCGCGCCTCGCCGAAGCTGACGATCGGCGTGACGCCGGTGCCGTGGATCACGGTGTTCGGCACCTATGCCGAGGCTTACCGCGCGCCGGCGATCACCGAGACGCTGATCAACGGCATCCATCCGGGCGTCGAGTTCGAGTTCAAGCCGAACCCGAACCTCAAGCCCGAGGTGGCGCACGAGTTCGAGGGCGGCGTCAACCTGCGCTTCGACGACGTGCTGCGCGACGGCGACCGCGTGCGCGTGAAGGCGGTCGCCTACTACAACCAGGTCGACGACTACATCGACCTGAAGTCGGTGCAGATCGACCCGCCGCCGCCGCCGCCGACGCCGGGCTACTACTACCAGTACCAGAACGTCGCCAAGGCGGTGCTGTGGGGCGGCGAGGTCGAGGCGGTCTACGACGTCGGCTTCGCCTTCGCCGGGCTCTCCGGCCAGATCGTCCGCGGCGTCGACCAGAACACCGGCGAGGAACTGGCCTCGGTGCCGCCCGACCGGCTGATCGCGACGCTCGGCGGCCGCGCCTTCGACGCCCGCCTCGTCGCCGGCACCCGCGTCTCGATGGTGGCGGGCAAGAACGGCTCGCTGTCCGGCTGGCCGGAATCGCCCGGCTACACCACCGTCGACCTGTTCGCGAGCTATCAGTTGACCGAGCGCATCTCGGCCAACCTGAACTTCGACAACATCTTCAACCGCCAATACACGCAGTATCTCGATCTCAGTGCGAGCCCGCGGTTCAACGCGCGTCTGGCCGTCGGAATCAAGCTCTGACGAGGGTCGTCGGGCGTGCGGAAGGAGACGTGCAAGTGTTCATCGCCATGAACCGCTTCAAGGTGACCAAGGGCGCCGAGACGGAATTCGAGACCGTCTGGCTGTCGCGCGACATCCAGATCAACCGCGAGCCAGGCTTCCTGGGCTTCCACATGCTGCGCGGGCCGAGCAAGGACGACCACACACTTTACTCGTCGCATACGCTATGGTCGTCCCGGCAGACGTTCGAGGACTGGACTCGCTCGGAGGCCTTCGCCAAAGCTCACCGCAACATCGGAGCGAGCGGCGGGCTCTATCTCGGTCACCCCGAGTTCGAGGGCTTCGAGACCATTCAGGAAGTGCTGCCGGCGGGCGAGGCCGTTCCCGCCTGATCGGCGCAGGCGCAGGCGGGCCGGTGAGGACGATGCAGGTCAGGACGGGCGAGGACGACATGCGGACACCGATCCGCAGGGTGATCGCGAGCTGTCGCGGCGCCCTGTGGGCGGTCGGGCTATTCAGCCTCGTCGTCAACCTGCTGATGCTGACCGGCCCGATGTTCATGCTGCAGGTCTACGACCGGGTGATGTCCAGCCGGTCGACGCCGACGCTGGTGGCGCTGTTCGTGCTCGTCGTTGTGCTGTTCGCCTTCATGGGCGTGCTGGAGGCGGTGCGGCACCGGGTGCTGGTGCGCGTCGGCCACCGCTTCGACGAGGAGGTCGGCCGCGCCGCCTTCGACGCCCAGGTCGGCGCCGCCCTCAAGCTCGGGCCGACCGGCGAGACGATCCGTCCGCTGCGCGACCTCGACCAGCTGCGCCAGGCGAGTGCCGGCACCGGCATCATCGCCTTCTTCGACCTGCCGTGGCTGCCCGTCTACATGGGCGTGCTGTTCCTCTTCCACTGGATGCTCGGCGTGCTCGGCATTGCCGGCGCGCTGGTGCTGATCGGCCTGACGGCGGCCACCGAGGCCGCCTCGCGCAACGGCGCGAAGACGGTCTCCGAGCTCGGCCAGAAGCGGGCGGCGCTGGCGGAAGCCGGGCGCCGCAATGTCGAGGTGCTGACCGGCATGGGCATGCTCGGCCGTTTCGCCGGCCTTTGGGGGCGCACCAACGACGCCTACCTCGCGGCCTCCGGCGCACTCACCGACACCGTCAACCACTATTCGGTGATCTCGCGGGTGTTCCGGCTGACGCTGCAGTCCGGCGCGCTCGCCGTCGGCGGCTGGCTCGCCATCAACGAGCAGATCTCCGCCGGCGCCATCGTCGCCGGCTCGATCATCATGTCGCGCGGGCTGCAGCCGATCGAGCAGATCGTCGGCAACTGGCGCAACCTGGTGCAGGCCAAGGAGGCCTACCAGCGCCTCAACGGCGCCCTGAAGGCGATCGTGACGCCGGAGCGGATGTCGCTGCCGGCGCCGGTGGCGGCGCTGACCGCCGAGGGGGTCGCGGTGGTGCCGCCGGGGGCGACGCGGCCGGTGCTGAAGGGCATCGGCCTGAAGCTCGACGCCGGCAAGGCGCTCGGCGTCATCGGCCCGATGGGCTGCGGCAAGACCTCGCTCGCCCGCGCCCTCGTCGGCGTCTGGCCGGTCGCCGCCGGCAAGGTCGCCCTCGATGGTGCGCCGATCGACCAGTGGGCGCCCGACGAGCTTGGCCGCCACATCGGCTACCTGCCGCAGGACGTCGAGCTGTTCGACGGCACGGTGGAGGAGAACATCGGCCGCTTCGACCCCGACCGCACGCCGGAGCGGGTCGTCGCGGCGGCGCAGGCGGCGGGTGTCCACGAGCTGATCCTGACGCTGCCCGAGGGCTACAACACGCGCCTCGGCGAATCCGGCCAGGTGCTGTCCGGCGGCCAGCGCCAGCAGGTGGGGCTTGCCCGCGCGCTCTATGGCGAGCCGTTCCTCGTGGTGCTCGACGAGCCGAACTCCAATCTCGACGGTGCGGGCGACAGCGCGCTCGGCCGGGCGGTGGACGTGGTGAAGGCGCGCGGCGGCGTCGCCGTCATCATCACCCACCGCATGAGCACCATCCAGTCGGTGGACGACCTGCTCGTGCTGTCGAAGGGCGGCGTCGTCGCCTATGGCCCGAAGGCGACGGTGCTGGCCGAGCTCCGGCGGCGGCCGGCGGACGCGGCCTCCGAGCCGGTCGCCCCGCCGGAGGAGCGCAAGCAGATCGGAGGCGCCCATGGCTGAGGTTCCGGCCACGACCGGCCCGACCCCGCCGGTGCCCGCGCGCGCCGCACCGCCGGCGACCGCCGCAGTGCCCGCCCGCAAGCCGGCGAAGTCCGAGATCCGCCGCGCCGTCACCGTCGGCGTGGTGGCGCTGGTGCTGCTCGTCGGCGGCGGTGGCGCCTGGGCGGCGATGGCGAAGCTCGCCTCGGCGGTGATCGCGCCCGGCACGCTGATCGCCGAGAGCGACAACAAGAAGGTGCAGCACAAGACCGGCGGGATCGTGAAGACGATCGCGGTGGCGAACGGCGACCACGTCGAGGCTGGCCAGGTGATCGTCACCCTCGACGACACGACGACGCGGGCGAACCTCGCGATCGTCCGCGCCCGCCTCGTCGAGTTCGAGGCGCAGCTCGCCCGGCTCGAGGCCGAGCGGGCCGGGGCTGCCACGGTCACCTACCCGGCCGCGCTGGAAGAGCGCGCCGAAGACCCGGCCGTCGCCAAGGTGCTCGACGGCGAGCGGACGCTGTTTCAGGCGCGCAAGGCGGCGCTTTCGGGCCAGACGAGCCAGCTCGACGAGCGCATTTTGCAGCTGCGCGAGCAGATCGCCGGTCTCGAGGCACAGAAGGTCGCCAAGGAGCAGGAGATCGAGCTGATCGAAAGCGAGCTCATCGGCCTGGAAGACCTGCTCGCCAAGGGCCACGTTCCGGTGACGCGGGTGATCGCGCTGAAGCGCGACAAGGCGCGGCTCGAAGGCGAGCTCGGCGCGCTCGTCTCGCAGATCGCCACGACGCGCGGCCGCATCACCGAGACCGAGCTGCAGGTGATCCAGCTCACGTCCGACTTCATGGAGAAGGTGACGCAGGCGATCCGCACCGCCCAGGCGGAGATCGCGCCCCTGATGGAGCAGGAGGTCGCCGCCATCGACGAGCTCGCCCGCACGGAAATCCGCGCGCCGCGCTCCGGCCGCGTCCACGAGGCGACGGTGCATACGCTGGGCGGCGTCGTCGGCCCCGGCGAGACGCTGATGACGATCGTGCCCGACGAGGACGAGCTGCTGATCGAGGTGCGCGTCGGCGCCACTGACATCGACAAGCTCGGCGTCGGCCAGGCGGCGACGCTGATGGTGGCGGCGCTCGACCAGCGCACCACGCCGATCCTGCATGGCCACGTCGTGTGGGTGTCGCCGGACCTCAGCAAGGACCCGCAGACCGGCGCAAGCTACTACACGGCCCGCCTCGCCCTCGACCAGGGCGAGCTCGCCCGCCTCGGCGACAAGCAGCTGCAGGCGGGCATGCCGGTGGAGGCCTTCATCGCCACCGGCGAGAAGACGGTGCTCGACTACCTCGTCGAGCCGCTGATGAAGAACGCCCGCCACGCACTGCGCGAAGGCTGAGCCCGTCCGGCAACGGCGGGACGGTGCCGACTCGACAGGCGGCTGCGTTCTTATTATGTTCCGGATATCGCACCTGCCGGAGGCTCGCCCGTGAAGCTCTACTGGTCGCCCAACACGCGCTCGCAGCGCGCCCTGTGGATGCTCGAGGAGGCCGGGCTGCCCTATGAGCGGGTGAAGCTCGATCTTGGTGCCGGCGAGCACAAGCGGCCGGCCTTCCTGGCGGTGAACCCGATGGGCAAGGTGCCGGCGCTCGAGGACGGCGCGGCGAAGGTGGCGGAATCGGCCGCGATCTGCGCCTACGTCGCCGACCGCGCGACCGACAGCGGCCTCGCCCCGCCGATCGGCGATCCGGACCGCGGCCGCTTCCTGCACTGGCTGTTCTTCTCCGCCGGCTGCGTCGAGCCCGCCTACATGCAGAAGGCGATGGGCTGGACGGTCGACCGCCCGTCGATGGCCGGCTGGGGCACGTACGAGGCGGTGATGGACGTCCTCGACGCGGCGCTGGCGACGGGCCCTTGGCTTCTCGGCGACCGCTTCACCGCCGCCGACGTGATGATCGGCTCCGACCTTCACTTCGGCGTCCGTGTGTTCAAGTTCGTCGAGAGCCGCCCGAACTTCGAGGCCTACATCGACCGCTGCACGGCCCGCCCCGCCTTCCAGCGCGCCATGGCGATCAACGCCGCCGGGGTGTGAGGCCGGGCTCGCGCGCCAAGGCCGCGCGGCATCCCGCATTGGTGGCCGCGCGCCGCGGGAAAAAATGCGTCGCCCGTGTCGGCCCCGCCGCCGCTCGTCCGTCCTCGGGGCACATCGCTTTCCCGGAGAATGAGACCCATGCCCGGCACCGTCACCCTGCACCGCGTGCTCGCGACGAGCCCCGGGAAGGTCTACCGCGCCTTCCTGGAGGCGGACGCGCTTTCGAAGTGGCTGCCGCCCGACGGCTACACCTGCACGGTGCACCGGCTGGAGCCGACGGTCGGCGGCACGCACCGGCTGTCGTTCCGCAACTTCACCACGGGCGAAGGCCACGCCTTCGGCGGTGCGTACCGCGAACTCGTCGCGAACGAGCGCCTGCGCTACACCGACACGTTCGAGGATCCGGTCCTTCCCGGCGAGATGGAGGTGACGGTGACGCTGAAGGCCGTCGCCGTCGGCACCGAGCTCACCATCGTCCAGGCTGGCATCCCGGACGCCATCCCGGTGGAAGCCTGCATCCTCGGCTGGCAGCAGTCGCTGCGCGCCCTGGCCCGCCTCGTCGAGCCGGACATCCGCGGCTAGCCGCCGGCCGACCCCGCCTCGCCCCTCCGCCGCCCGCTCCCCGCCGCTCCAGCCGAAAGGCGCCGTCATGGTCCTCCCGAAGAACACCGTCTGCCTGTGGTTCGACCACGATGCCGTGGCGGCCGCGCGCTTCTACACCGCCACCTTCCCCGACAGCGCCCTGGGCGAGGTCTTCCACGCCCCCGCCGACTACCCCTCCGGCAAGGCGGGCGACGTTCTCACCGTCACCTTCACGGTGGCCGGCATCCCCTGCCTCGGCCTCAACGGCGGGCCGGCCTTCCGCCACAGCGAGGCCTTCTCCTTCCAAATCGCCACCGACGACCAGGCGGAGACCGACCGCCTGTGGAACGCCATCGTCGACAATGGCGGGCAGGAAAGTGCCTGCGGCTGGTGCAAGGACCGCTGGGGCCTCTCCTGGCAGATCACCCCGCGCACACTGATCGAGGCGCTCGCGGCCGGCGGCGCCGAAGCAAAGCGCGCCTTCGCGGCGATGATGGAGATGGGCAAGATCGACGTGGCGGCGATCGATGCGGCGCGGCGCGGCTGAGGGACGGCCGCGAGGAGGGGCGGCGAGGGGGGCCGCGCCGCCACCCCTCGGCCGCACCGCCGCCGGGCCCAGAGGAAGGCCAGGGCGGGCCGCCTCCGGCCCGCCGGTCGATCTTGCGGCAAGGCTGGCCCGTCGGCGGTCCCGTCGCCGCGCCCCGCCGCCGGGGCCGCGCGCCGAAGTCCGCGTGTCCCCGCCGCCGCGCGCTCAGTAGCGCGACGGCACGTAGAGCTCCTGCGGTAGCGTCCGGCGCTCGTAGTCGGGGTTGAACACCCGCTCGGGCAGGATGATCTCCTCGTGCGGCACCTCCTCGTAGGGCACCTGCGACAGGAGGTGCGCGATCAGGTTGAGCCGCGCCCGCTTCTTGTCGTTGCCCTCGACGATGTGCCAGGGCGCCTCGGGGATGTTGGTGCGCTCGAACATCTCCTCCTTCGCCTTGGTGTAGTGCTCCCAGCGGACGCGCGACTGCAGGTCCATCGGCGACAGCTTCCACTGCTTGATCGGGTCGTGGATGCGCATCAGGAAGCGCAGCTGCTGCTCCTCGTCGGTGATCGAGAACCAGTACTTCACGAGGATGATGCCGGAGCGCACCAGCATCCGCTCGAACTCCGGCACGTCGCGGAAGAAGTCCTCCACCTGGGCCTCGCTGGCGAAGCCCATGACGCGCTCGACGCCGGCGCGGTTGTACCAGCTGCGGTCGAACAGCACGATCTCGCCGGCGGCCGGCAGATGCGGCACGTAGCGCTGGAAATACCACTGCGTCTTCTCGCGGTCCGACGGGGCGGGCAGCGCCACCACCCGGCAGGTGCGCGGATTGACGCGCTGGGTGATGCGCTTGATCGCCCCGCCCTTGCCGGCGCTGTCGCGCCCCTCGAACAGCACGACGAGCTTCAGCTTCTTGTGCTGCACCCAGTCCTGCAGCTTCACGAGCTCGCTCTGCAGGCGCATCAGCTCGCTGAAATAGGTGTTGCGGTCCAGCGTGCTCTTCTTGCGGTTGGCGAGAAGCGCCCGCAGCTCCGGCGGCACGCGGGCGTCGTCGATCGCCTGCTCGAGCTCCTCGTCGAGATCGTCCTCGAGCTCGATCTCGAGCCAGCTGCGGGATTCGCCGTCGTTCATGGGTTCCGTCATCGCACTCCCCTCCTGCCGATTCCCGAACGTAGCGCGAAGGTTATGCGGTTTGGTGACGGTGGTGGGAGGGGGGAGGTGGGGGTGGCGCAAGGAGAAGTGGGGCGTCGGCTGTCAGACCACACGGCTTGCGGCGACCGCGTCGGCTTGCCAATGGCGGCGCCGGAGCGAAGCGGGAACTTGCGGTGATCCTAAGGGGCCATGCCGAGGGGGGCGCGGCGGGTCGGGACATAGGACGATAACCGGATGCAGTTGGTCTATTCGTTTCGCTAGCGATCCACTCTGATCTCGTCAAACAAATGCGCCAGCACAAAATATCTTACCGGATGACATAAGAACTGGAGCATGCGGCAGCATAATTGGTGGCGCGCTTGCATGGTCTGTAGGCGTAAGAGAAAGTAAGTAATACACGCATCCGGTGAATAGTTGACCAGTCGCTAAAGATGCTTCACACCGAGGGCGTCGCCCCACTTGCTATTTAGGTACTCAACAACAAGCCGGCGATGGCAGTGATGAGGTGTGGCCTCGGAGCAAAGCAGGCACGAGCCCTCCAGTATTTCTTGATTCAAACGCTCTTCTATCTTTCGTTCCTGCATGAGGTTAAGGAATTTTTGCTCGTAAGCGCTCCAATCGCCTTTATCTTTTTTGTATTCTTTTAGCATGCTGTCGGTTGGGGCGAGCATCGAGTTATGGACATATTGAATTTGTCCGATCTTTCCGAGAAAATACGACAGATCATCGGCCTTAGCAAAGCCAGAGAGCTGTGATGTATTATGGAGCCGTACATCGATCACTCTTTTCACACCGGCAGCGAGCAAGCGTTCAAAGAAGCCTTCAGCGGTGGTTTTAGTGAACCCAATAGTCGTGACGAGAATTTTTGGCATAATGATTCTACCTAGCCACTGCTGTTTCGGAGAGCGGAGCGGCCTCCGCAAACGCCACCTTTCGAGATCGTTCCCTATAAGCATTGCTAAGCCGTTCGGCTCGCGAGGCAAACATATCTTCATGCCCCATGCCAGCCATAGCTAAGAGCTGCTCCTCAATTTCAGACTGAGTTACGGTTTCGTCATCCGGCAGAATGTGAGTCACATTCACTCCCCGCTGTGCTAGCGCTCGCCCAACCAGAAGGCAGCGATGGCAATCCAGCGGGCTGCGTTCAGAGCACATCATAGCAATTCGGTAGCTGCGCGCTCCCTCTTCGATGCGCTGTAGCCCTCTGCGAAACAGCTCGGATGTAGCCATTTTTTCATAGTCGGCAATGCCATCTGTATAATATTCATTCTTGTCAGGCCTGCCACCCAGCTCTTTTCCAAGGAACACATAACTTATCCCATCGCAGGCAAGTGCCTCCTTAAGAGCATGACGATTGAAATGCGCGAAACTTCGGGAGAAGGGCGAGGTTCTCACATCTGCAATGGCGGTAACGCCCGCCGCATGCAGCCGCGCGGCGAACTGATCATAGTCAAGTGTCGAATGGCCTATGCTTAACACGTGCGTCATTTGGTCATTGTGGCTTGCGTGGCAGTCAGCCCAGATTATCAGTTTTGGGGAGTTATGACAGCCGCAATGAGCTTATAGGCCCAATCGTTGAACGGCTCCCCAAGGCTGATGCAGAGCAGCGCGTGGTCCAGAGGAAATACGCCGTCCTCCCCTGAGAGGTACCTGCGCTCCACCAGCGGATCAGTGATCGACAGATAGTGCCCCACTCCGTCGTGGGTGAAGCGTCCTCGAACTTTACGCTTGCCGTTTCCAAACTCTGCCCCTTCCAGCGCAACACAAACCCGAAGATCCGTCACTTCGATCAATCGGAGCGAGCCATCCTTGGGGATGGCCTGAACCTCGGCCACACGGTCATTCACTCCATTGTAACTAGATGATCCGTTGTGCCAGAGCGGCTTCCCGTTTCCATCGACGGCCGCATGTGCCTGCCGCCACGTCGCTCTGCCTTCGAGACTCCAATAGTAGTCCGCGTCAATAAGGTGATTCTCAATCTGAAAAAGATGTGTTCTTGGTTCAATCATCGGAACTCGTATGATGTCAAGTACTTGAGGGTCGCGACCGTTCTCGAACCAACGCTCCTCTTCCGATAGCTCGGCGCTCTTGCGATTACTGACGGGGCGAACCCATGCGCCCAGTTTGCCGTCGATGAGCTCTCGGCCTGCGATGCACCGCCCGCTAATTTTTCGGGAGTTGGCAAGGCATAGGATAGTTTTGCTGTAATTCGTCATCTCCCCGCTCCCCCACAAGTTCCTTTGACATGATATATCAAGTCGCGCGCTATCTATTCACGCAGCAAACGATCATTTTCCAGCATATCGCGCCCTGCTGCGGTGAGTGTTGGCGATGGTTCTGAGATGGAAGTTGAACGCCTTTGTTCGAAGCGATCTCGTCGCCGCAACCTTTGCAGCGGTAAATGCCATTGTCCGGCAGTGTTTCTCCAGGTTTCCATAGCTTGTCGAAATTTTCGTGCGCGTTCTTTTCGATAACGCTCTCGTACTTGTACCAGGCCATAGTACATTGCCTCCCCCGCTAGCCGTTGAAGGAAATCATGCTGGCAACCTTGAGTCGAGTCCTCATGCCTCCTGCCTACACTTGGTTTCAGCGATTGAGTGGAGGTGTCGTATGCGTTTCCCGCCTCCCCCCATCCCCTCCCACCTCCCCATCCCCCGTGCTAGACCCTCCCCGTCTCATGCGGTGCGGAGGTCGGCGATGCCGGCGCGGGTGGTGATCGTCGGGGCGGGGCAGGGGGGGCTGCAGGTGGCGGCCTCGCTGCGCCAGGAGGGGTTCGACGGGGCCATCACCCTCGTCGGCGACGAGCCCGGCGTGCCCTACCAGCGGCCGCCGCTGTCGAAGGCCTACATGCTCGGCGCCTCCACCGCCGCCGACCTCGCCCTGAAGGCCGACAGCTTCTTCGCCGACCAGCGGATCGACTACCTCGCCGGCGAGACGGTGGCCGCCATCGACCGCGCCGCCCGCACGGTGACGCTCGGCCCCGGCGCGGGGCTTTCGTCTGGCGGGGGGCACTCCTCTGGCGGAGGCCTCTCCTCCGCCACGGGGCCCGGCTCCGGCCTCGCCCCCGGTTTGAGGCTCCCCTACGACCACCTCGTGCTCGCCACCGGCGCGCGCAACCGGCCGCTGCCGGTGCCGGGCGCCGAGCTCGACGGCGTCGTGTCGCTGCGCACGCTTTCGGACGCCACCGCGCTGAAGGCGCGGCTCGCGGACGTCGAACGGGTGGTGGTGATCGGCGCCGGCTTCATCGGGCTCGAGTTCGCGTCCGTGGCCGCCAAGCTCGGCCACCGCGTCACGGTGGTCGAGGCTGTCGACCGGCCGATGGCGCGCGTCGTCTCGCCGCCGATCTCCGCCTACTTCACCGCCGCCCACGAACGCGCCGGCACTGTGCTGCGCTTCCGCGCCGGCGTCGCCCGCATCCTCGGCGAGGACGGCCGCGTGGTGGGGGTGGAGCTCGCCGACGGCGAGCGCCTGCCGGCCGAGCTCGTCGTCGTCGGCATCGGCGTGCTGGCCAATGCCGAGCTCGCCGCCGCCGCCGGGCTGCCGGTGGCGAACGGCGTCGTCGTCGACGAGGTGCTCTTGACCGCCGACCCGGCGATCTCCGCCCTCGGCGATTGCGCGCTGCATCCGAGCCGCTGGTGCGACGGGCCGGTGCGCATCGAATCCGTGCAGAACGCCATCGACCAGGCCAAGTGCGTCGCCGCCCGCCTCGTCGGCAAGCCTTCGCCCTACACCGCGGTGCCGTGGTTCTGGAGCGACCAGGGGGCCGACAAGCTGCAGACGGCGGGGCTCGCCATCGGCGCCGACCGGGCGGTGGTGCGCGGCGACCCCGAAAGCGGCCGCTTCTCGGCCTTCGTCTATCGCGGCGACAGGCTGGTGGCGGTCGAAAGCGTCAACCGGCCGGCCGACCACATGATCGCCCGCCGCCTGCTCGCCGCCGGCGTGTCGCCGCGCCCCGACGAGGCGGCCGACGAGAGCTTCGACCTCAAGGCGCTCGCCGGCGCCTCCGGCCGGGGCGCCGCCGCCGCCTGAGCCCCCTCCGGCCGGCGGCCCCGTGCGGCCGGACCGTTCCGACCTCCTCCGACCAAAGTGACCCGACCATGTCCGCCGTTCCCGGCTCCAACCTGCCGCCCTCGCATCTGTTCTACCAGACCGGCGCCCGCCGCCCGCGCATCGACCGGGCCGAGGGCATCCACATGTGGGACGACACCGGCCGGCGGCAGATCGACGGCTCGTCCGGGGCGATGGTGGTCAACATCGGCCACTCCAACGAGAACGTGCTCGCCGCCATGCGGGCACAGCTTGCCCGCGTCACCTTCGCCTACCGCCTTCACTTCGAGAACGAGCCGGCCGAGACGCTCGCCGCCCGCCTCTGCGAGAAGATGCCGGCGGGGCTCGACCGCGTCTTCTTCGTCTCCGGCGGCTCGGAGGCGACCGAATCCTGCCTGAAGCTCGCCCGCCAGTACGCCGTCGCGACGGGCCAGGCCGGGCGCTACAAGGTGATCGGCCGGTTCCCGAGCTACCACGGCTCGACGCTCGGCGCGCTCTCGGTCACCGGCTACACGCCGCTGACGGCGCCGTTCTCGGCGATGATGCGCGAGATGCCGAAGATCGCCGCCCCCAACGCCTATCTCGACCGCGACGGTCTCTCGATGGAAGAGCGCGGCATCCGCTATGCCGACATGCTCGACGAGGCGATCCGGCGGGAGGGGGCGGAGACGGTGCTCGCCTTCATCATGGAGCCGGTCGGCGGCGCCTCCACCGGCGCGCTGGTGGCGCCCGACAGCTACTACCCGCGCGTCCGCGAGATCTGCGACCGCCACGGCGTCCTCCTCATCCACGACGAGGTGATGAGCGGGGCCGGGCGCACCGGCCGCTTCCTCGGCGGCGACCACTGGGGCTGCCGGCCGGACCTCGTCGCCATGTCGAAGGGCTTCGCCTCCGGCTACGCGCCGCTCGGGGCGATGATCGCGCCGGCCTGGATGGTCGAGCCGGTGGTGGAGAGCGGCGGCTTCCAGCACGGCCACACCTATGCCGGCAACCCGCTCGCCTGCGCCACGGGGCTTGCCGTGATGGAGGAGATCGACCGCCTCGGCCTCGTCGACAACGCCGCCCGGATGGGGGCGCGGATGACGACGCGGCTCGAGGAGCTCATGGCGCGCTTCCCGTTCATCGGCGACGTGCGCGGCAAGGGGCTCTTGCTCGCCGCCGAGCTCGTCGCCGACGCCGAGACGATGGAACCGCTGCCGCCGGGGCTGAACGCCCACCAGCGCCTCGTCGACCTCGCCTACGACCGCGGCCTGATCGTCTATTCCCGGCGCACCCGCGGCGGCCGCCTCGGCGACCACGTCCTCGTCTGCCCGCCGCTGATCGTGACGGAGGCCGACGTCGACGAGATCGCCGGCATCCTCGGCGATGCGCTTTCGGCGCTGGCGGCCGAGCTGAACCTGCCGGTGGCGGCGTGAGCGCGGCGGCGGCGCCGCTCGCGCCGGTCGCCGG
>CAMDHY010000031.1 GCA_945898215.1 Pseudoxanthobacter soli DSM 19599
CCGCTCGGCGCGACGGCCGAAGTGTTGGTCGACGTGCCGCCCAACGACCCGCCGTTGCGCATCCCCGCCGGTCTGGCGAGCGATCAGACCTTGTTCGAACGCGCGCTCGACGAACTCAACCGCGGGCTCGACACGCTTGCCGAGCCGGAGGCGATCCGGGATGCGATCACCCGCGCCGGTGCCTCGGTCGAGGACGCGGCGCTGCTCGGCCGTACCTTCGCGCAGCTGAAGCAGCTTTTTCTCGAAGGCCGCAACCACATCTGGACCTTCATCCTGCGCAATCTGCTGCGCCCGGTCTGGCTGTCGCATCCCGACCATCGGGTCGACGTCCTCATCGGCAACCCGCCCTGGATCGTCTATCGACACCTGAGTGCAGACATGAAGGACCGCCTGCGCGAGGCGCTGCAGAGCTACGGCCTCTGGGTCGGCGGCAGCCTCGCCACGCATCAGGACATGTTCGCGCTGTTCTGGGCGCGCGGCGCCGAACGCTATTTGCGCGACGGCGGCACGCTGGCTCTGGTTCTGCCCTACGCCGCTTTAAACGCGCCCGTGTATGCCGGAATGCGCGATGGCAGCATGAAGCGCGTGAAGGTGGCGATCACCGGCGGCTGGGGGCTGGAGCGCGTCTGGCCGATCTTTGGCGCGCAGTCAGGCAGTAGTACGACCAGCACTTGCGTTCTCTTCGGCGAGCGCGACCGCGACGGGCCGCCGCCGGCCGAAATCGAGCGCTGGCTGGGCGTGCTCAAGCGGCGTGATGCCAGCGAGGCAGAGGCCGTCGAGGCGCTGACACACCTGCGCGCGCCTTGGCCCAGGCCGCGAACGCTGATTGCCGCCTCTCCCTATCGCAGCCGCTTTCGGCAGGGCGCAACCCTGACGCCGCGTCGCTTCTTCTTGGTTGAGCATGTGGCGACCGGGCGCCTGCAAAGCCGTCGTGATGCTCCGCGTTTGCGGGGCCGCGTGGGTAGTCTCGACAAGCGGCCGTGGACCAGCGTCGAGCCGCCCGAGGGGCCGGTGGAACGCGCCTTCCTGCGCCGGATCGCACTCGGCGAGTCCGTAGCGCCCTACCGGCTCCTCGATCTCGTGAACGGCGTGGTCCCGATGGAGGATAGAGCGATCCTTACCGCGAAAAGCGCAGACGCGCGTGCACATCGCGGACTTGCCAGCTGGCTTCGTGATGCAGAAGCGAAGTGGGAGGAGCATAGCAACAAGGATGTGAGTGGCAAAGCACGGATGTCACTTGGGGAGCGCGTCGATGCGATGGGCATGCTTCGAGCACAAGCCAATCGAGTACCGATAAGGGTCCTCTACACTAAGGCTGGAACACGGCTGAGTGCGTGCTGGCTTGAAGACGAGGGTGTGATCGTCGATCATAAGGCTTACTGGGCCGCCGCCCATTCTCTGGAAGAAGCCGCCTACGTGACTGCGGTTCTGAACACGAGAATCGTCCTCGATCGGGTGAGGGACCTTCAACCCGTCGGCCAGCGCGATCCGCGCGACTTCGACAATCTGGTCTGGACTCTGCCGATCCCCGAATTCGACCCGGCCGAAGTACTGCATGCGGACCTTGCGGCGGCGGCGCTGCACGCCGCCGCAGTCGCCGCACGCGTCGAACTGCCCGAGGCCGCGCATTTCACCGCCAAGCGGCGATTGATCCGCCAGGCCCTGACCGAGGATGGCGTGGCGGAAACGATCGAGCGCCTCGTCGACGCACTGCTTCCCCTGTAGCATCCGCACTTCAGCAGTCCGCCATCGTCCGATCCGTGCCATGCTGGCGCCACCCGTACCGCACTCCACAGGCGGTCCCGCCCATGCCGACACGCTTCGTCGCCGTTGCCCTCGCAGCCCTGCTCCTCGTCCCCAATGGAGCGGGGGCGGCGGAGGTGTTCCGCTGCGAGCTGCCCTGCCTCGTCGGCGGCGATGCGCAGGCGTCGGTGTTCGAGCTGTCCGCCGGCGTGCTGCGGCGGCAGGGCGGGTCGGCCTATCAGGTGCTGGCGGACAACGGCGACACGGTGTTCGCGGTCGCCGCCGACTTCGCGCCGGATGTCGCCGTCGTCGTGCTGGTGCGATCGACCGGCCTGTTGAAGATCATGGCCGTCACCGACGACCGCGTGCAGGACCCCGTCTATTTCGGCACCTGCCGGGGCTGAGCCGCGCGCGCTGCGTCCCCTCTGTCACGCTCAGGGCCGCACCTCGACGCTCGGGAACCAGCGGTCGCCGTCCTTCTCGCTGCACGTTTCGCCGTTGTCGCCGAGGATCTGCACCGTGCCGTCGCTCCAGGCGAACAGAGCCTCCGGCGTCAGGCCGGCGAGCGACAAGGCGGGTCCCGGCGTTACGGCGCTCGCGCCGTCCCACCAGAAGAGCACCGCCGGCGGCTTGCCGCCGTCTTCGACCGAACCGGCGACGATCAGGTAGCGCTCGCCGACCCGCTCGAGGCTGCGCACGCCGCGCTTGCCGAGGTCGAGCGCCGAGACGTCGGCGACCGGCTTCGAGTCCGCTGCCGCCGGCGACGGAGAGAGCCCGACAAGCGCGAAGGGATCCTCGATCCTGACGGTCAGCGCCTTGTCGTCGCTCCGCAGCGGCGAACGCAGGCCGACCAGGAGGTCGCCGGACGGCGTGGCGGCGAGGCTCTCGATGTTGAGCGTGCGGGCGAAGGCGGCGCTGTCCAGGCTGAGCAGCACCCTCAGCCTTTCGCGCAGGTCGCGGAACTCGGTACCCCGCAGATGGAGCGAGCCGTCCGGCGCGAGGACGGTCGCGAACAGCAGCTTTCGCTCCGGCTTGTCCTTGCCCTTGTTGCCGGTGAGCGAGTGCGACGTCAGCCAGAAGATGGTGTCGCCGATGCGGGCGGCGGCCTCGATGTCGGTGACGTCGGAAAGCGGCACCGTCGTCAGCGGGTCCGCCTTGCCGCGCTCGTAGATCGTCAGGTGCTTGAGGTCGTCGCTCGCCACGACGAAGCGGGTGTCGTCGAGCGCCACCGCGGCGGACGCCTCGCAGACGCCCTCGTAGCGGAACGGTTCGGCGGCGCCGGGTGTCGCGAGCACGGCGGCCGCGGCTGCAACGAACAGGATCGTCCGCAGGTCAGAGCGCATTGCGGATCACTCCAATGAAGCTGCCGTGGCCCCCGCCGTAGCGGTCGGACCGAGGCGAGAATCATGAATCGGATGGTTGCGGACGGCAAGACATCCCTATTGAGAATTGTCGAAGCGCACCTTCGGCGCTGACTGTTTCGCTGGGCCCCGGCTCGTCGGTCGGCTTCGCCTCCCTTGGCCGGGGTGACGACGGAGGGGGAGGCGCGCAACCGCATGGCCGACCTCCGATCACCTACTGCCCAGGGCCTGTCCGTCCTCACACCCCCCACCTCAGCCCCGCCGTCTTCACCGGGGCGTCCCACAGCCTGGTCGTCTCGGCGTCGAGGCGGGTGACCGTCAGGGAGCAGCCGGCCATCTCCAGCGAGGTGACGTAGTTGCCGACGAGCGAACGGGTGACGCGGTAGCCGCGCGCCTCCAGCCGCCGCCGGGCGGCGTGGTACATCAGGTAGAGTTCCATCAGTGGCGTGCCGCCGAAGCCGTTGACGAGGAGGAGCACGTCGCCGCCGGCGGCCTCCGCGAAGTCGCCGGTGATCGCCGCGATCATCTCGTCGGCGATCTCGTCGGCGGTCATCGTCTTGACGCGGCGGCGGCCGGGCTCGCCGTGAATGCCGACGCCCATCTCCATCTCGTCGTCGGCGAGCGTGAAGGTCGGCGTGCCCGCCGCCGGCACGATGCAGCTCGACAGCGCCACGCCCATCGAGCGGGTGGCGGCGTTGACGGCCGTGCCGAGCGCCGCGAGCTCGGCGAGCGCCAGGCCCTCTTCCGCCGCGGCGCCGACGATCTTCTCCACCACCATCGTGCCCGCGACGCCGCGCCGGCCGATCGACCAGGTCGACTTCTCCACCGCCACGTCGTCGTCGGTGATGACGGTGGCCGTGCCGCCTGCGACGATGTCGGCGGCCATTTCCGAGGCCATCTCGAAGTTCATCTTGTCGCCCTCGTAGTTCTTCACCACGAAGAGCACGCCGGCGCCCTGGTCGACGGCCTGCGCCGCGGCGATCATCTGGTCGGGCGTCGGCGAGGTGAACACCTGGCCGGGGCAGGCGGCGTCGAGCATGCCGAGGCCGACGAAGCCCGCGTGCAGCGGCTCGTGGCCGGAGCCGCCGCCGGAGATGATCGCGACCTTCCCGGGCGAAAGCTGCGCCCGGCGCACGAAGGCGCCGTCGTCGCCGAGGGTGACGATGTCGGCGTGGGCGGCAGCGAAGCCTGCGAGGCTTTCCGTCAGAACGTCGGCCGGGCTGTTGATGAGCTTCTTCATCGTGGGCTCCCTCCGTCTTGTCTTGTGGCGCTGGCTGTCGGGAAGTGCTCGTGTCGCTGCCGCTGGTCGGTCCGTCGGCGTCTCAGGCAGGCGGCTCGGCGAGGCGGGCGAGGCGGATGACGAGGTCCTGCACCAGCCGGTCGAACTCGCGGTTCTTCGCCTCGTCGCCGAGGTCGGGCACGCGCAAGGCGAGCGGCCGCGTCCGCACCGGCGGGCCCTCGCTCGCGGCGGCACGGCGCGGGTGGGCGCTGGCGTAGGCCGCCAGGAACGAGGCGCGCTCGGTCGGCGAGAAGTGGCAGATGTCGAGGATGGCGTCGATGTGGCCGGGCGGGATCGGCGTCGGATAGGCGGGGTTGGCGATCTGGCTGACGAAGGAGCGGTTCTTGCCGAGCGCCTCGGCGAGGCGCTTCCTCATCCCAGAAGGCCGGCGATCGAGAGCGTCGCGCAGGATCGTCTTGTAGGCCGCGATCGCCGCCGGCGTCTGGCGGGGCGGGCGGAGGGCGGGCGCGAGGCTCATCGCCGCCTCACCCCCGCGCCGCGGTGGAAAGCGACAGCCCGGCGACCGTCTGCTTGACGCGGCCGACCGCCGAGGGCGCCATCGACAGCGAGCGCAGGCCAGCGGCCAGCAGCAGCGGCACCAGTCGCGGGTCGCCGCCGGCGTCGCCGCAGAGCGAGACGGGGATGCCGCGGGCGTCGGCCGCCGCCACCGTCATGGCGATCAGGCGCAGCACCGCCGGCTCGGCGGTGTCGGCGAGCGCGGCCACCGACGGCTCGTCGCGGCCGGCGGCCAGCGTGTACTGGGTGAGGTCGTTCGAGCCGATCGAGACGAAGTCGGTGTCGAAGGCGTCGAGGGCGAGTGCTGCGGCAGGAACCTCGACCATCATGCCGATCGGCGGCACGCGGAAGACCGCGCCGCGGGCCGAAAGCGCCGCGGCGGCCTCGGCCACGGCGGCGCGGACGCGCGCCATCTCGGCCGGCACCGATACCATCGGGATCATCACCTTGAGGTCGCCGTCGGTGGCGGCGGCGAGCAATGCCCGCAGCTGCACCGCGAACACCTCCGGCCGGGCGAGCGACAGCCGGACGCCGCGCAGGCCGAGGAAGGGGTTCTGCTCGCCGTCGAGCGTGTAGCCGGGGATCGGCTTGTCGCCGCCGGCGTCGAGGGTGCGGATCGTCACCGGCCGCCCGTCCGCCCAGGCGAGGATGCGGCGGTAGACGGCGGTCTGTTCGGCCTCGTCCGGCAGGCCGTCGCGGGCGTGGAAGAGCAGTTCGGTGCGCACCAGCCCGATGCCGTCGCAGATCGCCGGATCGAGGCGGTCGAGCTCGGCGGGATCAGCGACGTTGATGTGGACGGCGATGGCGACGCCGTCAGCCGTCACCGCAGCGCCGGTCGCGGCGGCGGCGGCGTGCACCGCGGCCGCCTCGGCCGCACGGCGGCGGGCGGCGAAGGCGGCGGTGGCGGCGGCGTCGGGCGACAGCGTGAGCGTGCCGGCCTCGCCGTCGAGCAGTGCGTGGGTACCGAACAAGACGGACGCGCCACCGAGCGCTCCGAGGCCGGTCACCATCGGCACGCCGCGGGCGCGGGCCAGCATGGCGACGTGGCTCGTTGCGCTGCCGGCGGACAGCGCGATGCCGCGGCCGCTCCAGTCGGCGGAGAGGAAGCGCGACGGCGCGAGGTCGGCGGCGAAGAGCACCGCGCCCTCCGGCAGCGACAGCGCAGCCTGCGCCTCGCCGGCAAGCGCGCTCGCGACGCGCTCGGAAAGGTCGCGCAGGTCGGCGGCGCGGGCGCGGAAATAGTCGTCCTCGGTCGCCTCGTAGTCGGATACCAGCACGCCGATGGCGTCCGCCCAGGCGCGCTCGGCCGCCGTGCCGCCGGCGATCGCCTCCAGCGCCGGACCCGACAGGGCATCGTCCTCGATCAGCGCGATCTGGAACTCGAGGATGTCGGCGGCGTCGCCGGAGGCTTCCTCGGCCAGTGTGGCGAGGTCGGCGGCTGCGGTCGCGAGGGCGGCGGTGAGGGCCGCGCGCTCCTCGGCCGGCGTACCGGCGCGGCGGCGGCCGTGCGCGCGCTCGGCCTGGACGACGAGCGGTCCGGCGGCGAAGCCCGGCGATGCCGGTCGGCCGCTCAGGATCGCCGGACGCGCGGGCGCCGGCGCGGCGGGCGCGGCGGCGCTCACCGCGCCACGCTCTCCGAGGGCTGCTCGGGGAAGTCGCTCGCGACGAGATCGATCAGGGCCGCCACCGCCTCCTCGGCGTCCGGCCCCTCGGCGCGGAAGTGCAGCACCGTGTGCTTCGGCGCCTTCGCGGCCATCACCTTGACGATCGACTTCGCGTCGATCCACGGCCCGCCCTCGGCGGCGGCGAGCTCGATCTTGGAGGAAAAGCCCTTGGCGAGCTTGGTCAGCTTCACCGACGGCCGCGCGTGCAGTCCGACCTCGTGGGTCAACAGCACCGATCCGTTCACAGGCGCCCCGTCAGTCATGGTCCCGTCACCCGTTGTCCGTGCCGTGGAGCGAGCCGCTCACGCCGGCGAAAGCTCCTCGGCGGTGCGGCGCACCTCGTCGAGCGTGGCGCCGCCCCACGCTTCGGTCGCCGCCATCACGGCGCCCTCGACGATCGGGGCGTTGCAGACGACGACGCGGCCCTGCCGGTCCTCCGGCAGCATCTCGATCGCCATCTCGCTGTTGGTCTCGGCGCCGCCGAGGTCGACGAGGATGGCGACGCCCTTTTCCGACCACGCCCGGTCGATCGCCGCCAGGATCGTCTCGACGCTGGTGCCGAGGCCGCCGCCGGGGTCGCCGCCGGTGAAGGCGAGCGGCACCTCGTTGCCGACCATCTGGCGCACCATGTCGGCCGCACCCTTGGCGACGTCGGGCGAGTGCGAGACGATGACGATGCCCACCTTGTCGTTCATGCCGCCGCTCCGCTGTTGCCACCAGCGATGGCCGCCAGGGTCGAAATCAGGATCTCGCTCGACCGCGCACCGGGGTCCATGTGGCCGATCGACCGGTCGCCGAGGAAGGAGGCGCGGCCGCGGATCGCCTTCAGCGGCACGGTCGCGGCGGCCGCCTCGTGGGCGCAGGCGGTGAGCGCCGCTGCGTCGGCGCCGCCGGCGAGCGCCGCCTGAACGGGCGCCAGCACGTCGAGCAGCGTCTTCTGGCCGACCTCCGACTTGCCGCGCGCCTTCACTGCCACGATGGCGGCCTTGAGCGCCGCGGCGAGCTCCGCCCGGCTCGGCACGGCGTCGGGGGCGAG
Organism: Pseudoxanthobacter soli DSM 19599; assembly: GCA_945898215.1. Classification (GTDB taxonomy): domain Bacteria; phylum Pseudomonadota; class Alphaproteobacteria; order Rhizobiales; family Segnochrobactraceae; genus CAMDHY01. The sequence goes on from CAMDHY010000031.1 coordinate 7,600, forward strand.
CTCGGCGAGGCTCTTGCCGAGCTGCAGGAACAAGGTGCCGTAGAGCGGGCCGGAGGCGCCGCCGACCTTCATCACCATCGTCGTGCCGATCTGCTTCAGCCCCTCCGGCAGGGGCTTTGCGGCGATCGCGTCGAGGTCGGCGAGCACGGCCTCGAAGCCGCGCTTCATGTTGAGGCCGTGGTCGCCGTCGCCGATCGCCTGGTCGAGGGCGGTGAGCTCGTCGGCGCGGGCGATGACGGCGGCCGCCGCCGTCTCGATCAGGGCCCGGCGGCCGGCGGCGTCGAGGGTGGTGGTCATGCGGGCCTCCGGGCGGTCGTCATGGTCGTCCTCTCACGCCGCGATGCGCCGGCCGTCGGCGCCGAAGAACAGCGCGCCGCGGACGTCGAGGTTCACCCGGTCGCCCACATCGAGGGCGATGTCGGACTCGGTCAGCGTCACGAGGTGGTGGCCGGCGACGTCGAGGTGCAGGTGGTTCTGGTCGCCGAGATGCTCGATGCGCGCGACGATGCCAGTTCCGGTGCCGCCGTCGGCCCGGCGGATGTCGAGGTGCTCGGTGCGGGCGCCGATCGTCGCGGTGCCGGGCGGGGTCGCCACCTGCGGCAGCACCGAGGGCGGCACCAGGTTGATGGCCGGCTGGCCGAGGCGGGTGGCGACATAGACGGTCGCCGGGTTCTCGTAGATCTCGCGCGGCGTGCCGACCTGGACGAGCCGGCCTTCCTCCATGACGCCGACGCGCGAGGCCATCGTCATCGCTTCGATCTGGTCGTGGGTGACGTAGAGGATGGTGACGCCGAGCTCCACCTGGATGCGCTTCAGCTCGAGCCGCAACTCGCCACGCAGCTTCGCGTCGAGCGAGGAGAGCGGCTCGTCCATCAGATAGATCGACGGGCGCCGCACCAGCGCCCGGCCGATGGCGACGCGCTGCATCTCGCCGCCCGAAAGCCGGGTCGCGCGGTTTTCCAGCTTGTGGGCGATGCGCAGCATCGTCGCGATCCGCGTCACCGTCGCCTTGATCTGGTCCTCCGGCACCCGCCTTGTCGGCGAGCGCAGCGGGAAGGCGAGGTTCTCGTAGACCGACAGATGCGGGTAGAGCGAGTACTGCTGGAAGACGAAGGCGACGTCACGCTCCGCCGGCGGCAGGCCGGTGACGTCGCGGCCGCCGATCGAGATGCGGCCGTGGTCGGGCTTCTCGAGGCCGGCGACGAGCCTGAGCGTCGTCGTCTTGCCGGCGCCGGTCGGGCCGAGCAGCACGACGAACTCGCCGTCCGCCACCGTCAGCGACAGGTCCTCGACCGCCTGGATGGTGCCGAAGGCCTTCGAGACGAGATCGATGCGCACCTCAGCCATGGGCGGCCCCTTCATAGAGCGCCGTGCGCACGGCGCGACCGTCCTCTTTGCCGAACACCGACAGCCGCGCGCCGTTGAACGCGAGGCCGAGCCTGTCGCCGGTCGCCACCGGCACCGTCGCCGGTACGCGCGCCTTCACGGTGCCACCGGCGGTGCGCACGGTGACGATCTGGGTGGTGCCGAGATATTCGGCGCCGAACACCTCGCCGCGCACGCCGCCGTCACTGACGAAGCGGATGTGCTCCGGCCGGACGCCGAGCACGAGATCGGCCTCTGCCCGCGCCTCGCGGGCGGCCGGCACCGCGACCTCGACACCGTCCACCGTCACCGCCTGCTGGCCGGGGGCGAGGGCGCCGCGGAAGGCGAGGAAGTTCATCGACGGCGAGCCGATGAAGTCGGCGACGAACATCGTCGCCGGGTGGTCGTAGATCTCCTGCGGGGTGGCGAACTGCTCGATGACGCCGTGGTTCATCACGGCGATCTTGTCGGCCATCGCCATCGCCTCGAGCTGGTCGTGGGTGACGTAGACGGTGGTCGCTTTCAGGCGGTCGTGCAGGCTGCGGAGCTCGTGGCACATCAGCGTGCGGAACTCGCTGTCGAGGGCGCCGAGCGGCTCATCCATCAGGAAGCACATCGGCTCGCGGACGATCGAGCGGCCGAGGGCGACGCGCTGGCGGTCGCCGCCGGACAGCCCCGACACCGACTTGTCGAGCAGCGGCGTGATCCGGAGGATGCGCGCCGTCTCCTCCACCCGCCGCTTGATCTCGGCCTTCGGCGTGCCGACGCATTTCAGCGGGAAGCCGATGTTCTGGCGCACGCTCATGTGCGGGTAGAGTGCGAAGAGCTGGAACACGAAGGCGATGTCGCGGTCGGCGGCGCGCTTGAAGGTGACGTCCTCGCCGCCGAGCAGGATCTGGCCGGAGGTCGGCAGCTCCAGCCCGGCGATCATCCGGAGCGTCGTCGTCTTGCCGCAGCCCGACGGGCCGAGCATGACGAAGAACTCGCCGTCGTGGACGGTGAAGCTCGAGTCCTTCACGGCGGTGAAGGTCCCGAAGGTCTTGTGCAGGTGCTCGACGCGGATCTCGGCCATCTACGCCACCCTCACGCCGGGAACTTCGAGACGATCATGAACATCACCGTCCCCGTCAGGATGGTGGCGAACGACCAGCCGTAGAGCCACAGCGACACGGGCTGCATCAGCATGACGACGCCGATGCCGATGACGGCGATGGCGACGTTTTCCATGACCGCGCGCCGGGCGAAGCGCGGCCAGCGCGAGGGCGCGGCGGCCGTGCGGCCGCGCCGGACGGGGGCGTCGGTCTCGCCGTTCATTTGCGCACCGCTCCGAAGGTGATCCCGCGCAGGAGGTGCTTGCGGAGCAGCACGGTGAACACGACGATCGGGATGAGGAAGAGCGTCGTTCCGGCGGCCACCGCCGGCCAGTCCATGCCGCCCTCGCCGATGATGATCGGGATGAACGGCGGCGCCGTCTGTGCCTCGCCGGAGGTGAGCAGCACCGCGAAGGCGTACTCGTTCCAGGCGAAGATCAGGCAGAAGATCGCGGTCGCGGCGATGCCGGTCGCCGCCTGCGGCAGCACCACCTTGCGGAACGCCTGCAGCCGCGTGTAGCCGTCGATCATCGCCGCCTCCTCGTATTCGCGCGGGATCTCGTCGATGAAGCCCTTCAGAAGCCACACGGCGAGGGAGACGTTGACGGCGGTGTAGAGGATGATCATGCCGAGCCGCGTGTCGGACAGGCCGAGCTCGCGGTACATCAGGTAGATCGGGATGGCGACGGCGATCGGCGGCATCATCCGGGTCGACAGGATGAAGAACATCAGATCGTCGGCGAGCGGAATCCTGAACCGCGAGAACGCGTAGGCGGCGAGCGTGCCGAGGAAGACGGCGAGGAACGTCGAGCCGAAGCCGATGATCAGCGAGTTCATGAAGCGGGCGCCGAACTTCGACGGCCCGACGATCACCATGTTCTGCTTGCGGACGAGCTCGTCGTACCAGGTCTCCGGGGGCGGCAGGCTCGCCATGTATTCCGGCGTCTGGCGCGAGCGGGTGGTGAACAGGTTGACGTAGCCCTGCAGCGACGGGTCGGCGAACACCTTCGGCGGATAGGCGATGGCGTCCGACTGCGACTTGAAGCCGGTGGCGAAGATCCACAACAGCGGCAGCATCGTGATGATCGCATAGACGATCACGATCGCCCCGGAGATGCGCCGCGACGCCGTCGACGGCGCCACGACCGAATGGGCTTGCGTCAGGCCGGACATGGCACGTCCTCGCGGAGGTCTCGTCCTCCCCCTGCCAGGGGGGAGGACGGCCGCGCCGCAGGCGCGGCAGGTGGGGGCCCGTAAAACGAGCCCCGAGCTTGGATTGACAGGCCCCACCCTGCCGGCTTCGCCGGCTGTCCCTCCCCCTGGCAGGGGAGGGACGGGTACCCGCCGTCTGGCAATTCGATCGCCATATCCATCACCGGTTCTTCACCGCGTTCAGCGCCTTCACGTAGATGTTGGCGGCGCCGAAGATCGTCACGAACAGGATGATGGCGAAGGCGGAGGAGTAGCCGGTGCGCCACTTCTCGAACGCCTCGCGCTTCAGGGTGATGGAGGCGAGCTCGGTGGTCGATCCCGGCCCGCCGGAGGTGAGCAGCGCCACCATGTCGAACATCTTGAAGTTCTCGATGGCGCGGAACAGTACCGCCAGCATCAGGAACGGCAGCACCATCGGCAGCGTGATCGACCAGAACGTCCGCCAGGAACTCGCGCGGTCCACCTCCGCCGCCTCGTAGATGTAGTCTGGCACCGAGCGCAGACCGGCGAGGCAGATCAGCATCACGTAGGGCGTCCACATCCAGGCATCGACGATGACGATCGACCACGGCGCCAGCGCCACCGAGCCGACCATGTCGAAGGAGGAGGGCGGGATGCCGGTGAAGAAGGAGACGACGTAGTTGAACGGGCCGATCTGTGTCTGGAAGAGGAGCTTCCAGAACGTGCCGACGACGGCCGGCGACAGCATCATCGGCAGCAGGACGACGGTCGTCCAAAACGAGTGGCCGCGGAACTGCCGGTTGATGAGGAGGGCGAGGCCGAAGCCGAGCAGCACTTCGAGCACGATCGTCCAGACGACGAAGTGCGCGGTCGCCTGCATGCGCTCCCAGATGTCGGGGTCCGACAGCACGCGCGAATAGTTGCGCACGCCGACCCAGGCGACGGTGGCGTTGAGTTTGTTCGCCGCATAGTTGGTGAACGACAGATAGACCGCCCAGATCAGCGGGAAGATGTTGATCGCCAGCAACAGTGCGATGGTCGGGCCGATGAACAGCCAGGCGATGGTGCGGTCGGAGAAGCCGCTCACCTTGCGGGCAAGGCCGTCCGGCGTCGCGGCGGCGACCCGTTCGGCGACGGTCCTGCGGTCTGGGATGTCGGTCATCGGGCCCGTTCGCGATGGCGGTTGGCGGGCGCCGTCCCGGCATGGGGCGGCGAGGGGAGCGCGGGCGCGAGGCGCGCGCTCCCGGTTCGGCGTGGCGTCGCTTCGAGAGCCGGACCTCCGGCCCGGCGAACCGGGCCGGAGGCGGTTGCGTGCGCTACCGCGTCAGAGCTTGCCTTCGTCCTCGAAGATCTCGGTCCAGTCGCCGACCAGAAGATCGAGGGCTTCCTTCGCCGTGCCCTTGTTGGCGACGACGTAGTCGTGCACGCGCTCCTGCATGGCGAGCAGCAGCTGCGCGTAGGCGGGCTCCTGCCAGAAGTCCTTCACCTGGCCCATCGCGACGAGGAAGTCGGCGGCGAACGGCGCGGTGTCGGCGAAGCCCGGCGCTTCCAGCACCGACTTGGCGCAGGAATAGCCGCCGAGCGACCACCACTTCGCCTGCACGTCGCCCTGCGCGAACCACTTGATGTACTGCAGCGCCGCGTCCTGCTTGTCGGAATAGGCGACCACCGAGATGCCCTGGCCGCCGAGCGTCGAGCCCTTGACGATCTCTTCGGGGTTGACGAAGAAGCCGATCTTGTCGCCGCCGACGTTCTCGTTCTTGTAGAGGCCCGGGAAGAAGGCGAACCAGTTCATCATCATGGCGACCTGGCCGGACGTGAACGCGTCGAGGTTCTCCTGCATGTAGGCGTTGGTGTAGCCGGGCGGCGTGCAGCAGTCGTACATCGCCTTGTAGGCCTCGAGACCCTTCACGGCGTCGGGGCTGTTGACGTAGCCCTGCATGTCGTAGGGCTTCTCGGGGTTCTCGTACTTGAAGTCATAGGGATAGAGGGCGTTGGTCACGCCCATGGTGATGCCTTCCGAGCCGCGCTCGGTGAAGATCGCCGCGCCATAGACGGTCTTGCCGTCGATCTCGCGCTTCTGGAAGAACTCGGCGACCTGCTTCAGCTCGTCCCAGGTCTTCGGCGGGGCGAGGTCGCGGCCGTACTTGCCCTTGAACTCGGCCTGCAGCTCGGGCCGCGCGAACCAGTCCTTGCGGTAGGTCCAGCCGAGCGCGTCGCCCATCGCCGGCAGCGCCCAGTAGTTGTCGGAACCCTTCGGCCAGGTCGAGTAGGCATAGACCGTCGCCGGCAGGAAGCTGTCCATGCTGATGCCTTCTTTGGCGAAGAAGTCGTTCAGCTTGACATAGTGACCGTTCTCGGCGGCGCCGCCGATCCACTGGCTGTCACCGATGACGAGGTCGCAGAGCTTGCCCTTGGAGTTGAGCTCGTTCTGCATGCGGTCGGTGTAGTTCGGCCACGGAATGAACTCGAACTTCATGTCGATGCCGCTCTGGGCGGTGAAGTCCTTCGACAGTTCGACGAGCGCGTTCGCCGGGTCCCACGCCGCCCAGCACAGCGTCAGGGTTTCCGCCTGCGCGCCCGTCGCCCCCACGAGTGGCGCACCGACGACGACCGCGGCAGCCGTCGACAACAGAAGCTTCCTCATTGCTCTCTCCTCCCATGCGCCCACGTGTGCGCCGGCCGGTGAGACCGGCGTCGTCGCCACCGGCGCCGTTGCGGCGGCGCCGTCGATCCGGGCATTTTCGACCGAAGTCTGCGTTCCCTCGGGCGCCCTCGTGACGGGGCGCTCCATGTTTAGTGCTTCGGAATACTAAGCATCAAACACTAAACTGTGCAACAGCACTTTTCGGGCTGGCTCACACCTTTTCCCAACGGCCGCCGGCGGCGCTGGAGCGCACCGCCGCCTCGATGAAGGCGACGCCCGCGACGCCGTCGTCGACGCTCGGGAAGGTCACCGCCGGATCGGGGGCCGAGCCCGCGCGCGCGGCGCGGATCGCCCGGGCCGCCTCGGTGTAAATCGTCGCGAAGCCCTCGAGATAGCCTTCCGGATGGCCGGACGGGATGCGCGTCACGCGGGCGCCAGCGGCGTTCACCGCCCCGGTGCCGCGGGTGAGCTTCACCGTCGGCTGGCCGAGCGGCGACCACCACAGATCGTTCGGCTGCTCCTGCTCCCAGTTCAGTCCGCCCCGCTCGCCGTAGACGCGCAGACGCAGCGCGTTCTCGTTGCCGGGCGCGACCTGGCTCGCCCACAGCATCCCCTTGGCGCCGCCCTCGAAGCGCAGCAGCAGGTTGGCGTTGTCGTCGAGCCGGCGGCCGTCGACGAAGGTCGAGAGATCGGCGCTCAGGCTGTCGAGCGTCAGCCCGGTGACGAAACAGGCGAGGTTGTAGGCGTGGGTGCCGATGTCGCCGATGCAGCCGCCGGCGCCGGAGCGGGCCGGGTCGACGCGCCACGCCGCCTGCTTCTGGCCGGAGTCCTCGAGCTTCGTCGAGAGCCAGCCCTGCGCATACTCCACCTGCACGACGCGGATTTTGCCGAGCTCGCCGGCGGCGATCATCGCCCGGGCGTGCCGGATCATCGGGTAGCCGGTGTAGTTGTGGGTGACGGCGAACACCTTGCCGGTCCGCTTCACCACGTCGGCGAGCGCCCTGGCGTCTTCCAGGGTCGTCGTCAGCGGCTTGTCGCAGATGACGTGGAAGCCCGCCTCCAGCGCCGCCTTCGCTGGGGCGAAGTGCATGTGGTTCGGCGTCACGATGGCGACCACCTCGGCGCGGTCGGCGCGTTTGCCCTCGCCGGCGATGAGCTCCTCCCAGGTGCCGTAGGCGCGCTCCGCCGGGATGCCGAGCGTCAGCGCGCTCTCCTTCGCCCGCTGCGGCTCGGAGGAGAGCGCGCCAGCGACGAGGGTGAACTCGTCGTCCATGCGGGCGGCGAGGCGGTGCACCGCCCCGATGAAGGCGCCCTGGCCGCCGCCGACCATGGCGTAGCGGATGCGGTCGGGGCCCTTCGCGTCGTCGCGTCCGGTGATCGACATTGGCTGTTCCTCCCCGGTCGCTCAGGCGATGCCGAGCATGCGCTTGTTGGCGGCCTCGTCGGTGCCGGCACCGGCGAAGTCGTCGAAGGCCTTCTCGGTGACGCGGATGATGTGGCTGTCGATGAACAGCGCGCCCTCGCGCGCCCCGTCCTCCGGGTGCTTCAGGCAGCACTCCCACTCGAGCACCGCCCAGCCGTCGAAGCCGTACTTCGTCAGCTTCGAGAAGATGCCGCCGAAATCGACCTGGCCGTCGCCGAGCGAGCGGAAGCGGCCGGCGCGGTCGGCCCACGAGGCGAAGCCCGAATAGACGCCCTGGCGGCCGGTCGGGTTCAGTTCCGCGTCCTTGACGTGGAACATCTTGATGCGCTCGTGATAGATGTCGATGTAGGCGAGATAGTCGAGCGCCTGCAGCACGAAGTGCGACGGATCGTAGAGAATGTTGCAGCGCGGGTGGTTGTTGACGCGCTCCAGGAACATTTCGAACGTCGTGCCGTCGAACAGGTCCTCGCCGGGGTGGATTTCGTAGCAGACATCGACGCCAGCGGCGTCGAAGGCGTTGAGGATCGGCGTCCAGCGGCGGGCGAGCTCGTCGAAGGCGGTCTCGACGAGGCCGGCCGGGCGCTGCGGCCAGGGATAGACGAACGGCCAGGCGAGCGCCCCGGAAAAGGTCGCGTGCGCCGTCAGCCCGAGGTTCTGCGAGGCCTTGGCGGCGTGCATCAGCTGCTCGACCGCCCACGCCTGGCGCGCCTTCGGATTGCCGCGCACTTCCGGTGCCGCGAAGCCGTCGAAGGCCTCGTCATAGGCGGGGTGGACGGCGACGAGCTGGCCCTGCAGGTGGGTGGAGAGCTCGGTGATGACGATGTCGTGCTCGGCGGCGATGCCCTTCACCTCGTCGCAGTAGGTCTTCGATTCGGCCGCCTTCTTCAGATCGAACAGCCGCGCGTCCCAGGTCGGGATCTGGATGCCCTCGTAGCCGAGCTCGGCCGCCCATTCGGCGATGGAACCGAGCGAGTTGAACGGTGGCGCATCGCCCGCGAACTGCGCGAGGAAGATCGCCGGCCCTTTGATCGTCTTCATGCGTGTCCTCCCGGGACGTTGTTGGTGGTGAGGGTGGATGACGTTGTTGCCGTTGGTGTGAAGGTGGTGGCATTCGAGCGGTGCGGAGACCGCCACGCGTCCCTCCTCTGCCAGGGGGAGGGACAGCCGGCGAAGCCGGCAGGGTGGGGCCCGTCAATCCGAACTCTGCAATCGGATTGGCGGGCCCCCACCTGCCGCGCCTGCGGCGCGGCTGTCCTCCCCCTGGCAGGGGGAGGACAAGACCGCGCCCGCCGGACGCCTCCCCTCAGAGATACGAGTTCAGCAACCCCTCCAGATATTCCTGTCGGCCTGACTTCGGCTGCGGGTCGAGCCCGTCCTTGTGGACGCGCGCCGCGATGTCCTCGAGCGAGCGCTCGCCGGCGAGCATCGCCTTGGCCTCGGCGCTGTCCCAGCCGGCGTAGCGGTCGGCGACGTGGCCGCCGAGCTTGCCGTCCTCGATGATCTTCTCGGCCGCCAGCAGCGCCCGGGCGCAGGCGTCGATCGAGCCGACGTGGGCGTGGATGAGGTCATCCGGATCGATCGATTGGCGGCGGATCTTGGCGTCGAAGTTGAGCCCGCCGGTGGTGAAGCCGCCGGCCTTCAGGATCTCGACGCACATCATCGTCAGTTCGGTCACGTCCATGGCGAACTGGTCGGTGTCCCAGCCGAGCAGGTCGTCGCCACGGTTGATGTCGATCGAGCCGAAGATGCCGAGCGCCGAGGCCATGGCGATCTCGTGCTCGAAGGAATGGCCGGCGAGGATCGCGTGATTCTGCTCGATGTTGACCTTGACCTGCTTGTCGAGGCCGGCGCGGCAGAGCAGACCGTACACCGTGCCGACGTCGAAGTCGTACTGGTGCTTGGTCGGCTCCTTCGGCTTCGGCTCGATCAGGATCGTGCCGGTGAAGCCGATCTTGTGCTTGTACTCGACGACGAGGTTGAGGAAGCGGCCGACCTGGTCGAGCTCGCGCTTCAGGTCGGTGTTGAGCAGTGTCTCGTAGCCCTCGCGGCCGCCCCATAGAACGTAGTTCTCGCCGCCGAGCTCCTTTGTCACGTCAATCGCCGTCTTCACCTGCGCGGCGGCGTAGGCGAACACGTCCGGGTCTGGATTGGAGCCGGCACCGGCCATGAAGCGGCGGTTGGAGAACAGGTTCGCCGTGCCCCACAGGAGCTTCGGGCCGCCCGCCTCGATCCTGGCAGCGAGCAAGTCCGCGATGGTGCGGACGTTGCGGTCGGATTCGGCGAGGCTCGCGCCTTCCGGCGCGATGTCGCGGTCATGGAAGGTGAAGAACGGCACGCCCAACAGACGGAACAGCTCGAAGCCGGCGTCGACCTTCTGGCGCGCTCCCTGCATCGGGTCGCCGTGGAACCACGGCCGCAGAAAGGTGTCGCCCCCGAACGGGTCGGTGCCGGGCCAGCAGAAGGAGTGCCACCAGCAGACGGCGAAGCGCAGCTGATCCTCCATGCGCTTGCCGAGCACGATGCGGTCGGGATCGTACCAGCGGTAGCCGAGGCCGCTGCCAGGCTTGCCGGCGGGGCGGACGGGGTCGGCGAGCGTGAAGAAGCCGCCGGGGGTGCCGAGCGTCGTCATCGAATGGAGGCCTTTCGACGGTAAGAGAAAGAAAGCCGGCGCAGACGGGGCAGTCCGCTGGCGGCCGCTGAGGGGCGTACCTCAGAGGCGGCCGGCAGGCAAATCGATAGAGCGGACGGTCGCACGGACGGGCCTCAGGGGACGTTGTCGCGGATGAAGATATCGATGCGAATCCGCTCCTGCGACGTCACGATCGGCGTGCCGTCGGCGTGTGCGGTGAGCACGCGGATGGCGCTGCGCACCTCGTGGCCGGGGTCCTGGTTGATGATCGCGTCGACGGTGCCGCGGACAAGGCCGCGGCGGGTGAACTGGGTGAGCTCGTGCGCCACGTAGACGACGTCGCGGCCGCGGCCGGCGGCCTCCAGCGCCGCGATGACGCCGCGGTTGCCGGCGCCGGCGTTGTAGATGCCGACGAGGTCGGTCGTCTCCTCGAGGAGTTGCGCGGCTACCTCCTCGTTGCGCAGATAGTCGTCGCGGCCCTCGCGCACCGGCAGCACCTGCAGGTGGGCGAACTCGCGGTGCATCACCTGCTCGAAGCCGTATTGTCGCTCGGCGTGGTCGCGCAGGAACAGCGAGCCGGCGATCAGCCCGACCTTGCCGCGGCGAGTGCCGACGAATCGGCCGAGCAGCGTCGCAGCCGTGCGCCCGGCGGCGGAATTGTCGATACCGACGTGGTGGATGCGCCGCGCGTTCGGCACGTCGGAGACGAGCGTCACGACGGGCACGCCGGCGTCGGAAAGCGCGTTCATCGCCTCGCGCACCATCGGGTGGTCGAGGGCCACCACGCCGACGCCGTCGGGCCGCGTCGTGCCGACCTGCTCGAGCGCCTCGGAGAGCTTCTCCGCGTCGAAGACGTCGACGGAGACGAGCTCGACGATCACCCGCTCCGGCACCATGCGGCCGGTGGCGTCCTCCACCTCGGCGGCGAGGTTCTGCATGAAGGTGTTGGTGCCGGACGGCAGCACGAAGACGAAGCGGTAGTCGCGCGAACGCGCCAGTCTGGCGGCGAGCCGGTCCGGCTGGTAGTTGAGCCGGCGGATGGCGTTCTCGACACGGGCGACGGTGGACGGGCGCACGCCCTCGCGACGGTTCAGTACGCGGTCGACGGTGGCGGCGCTCACCGCCGCTTCGCGCGCCACGTCCTGGATCGTCACCCGTGCCAAGCCGGATTCCCCTGTCCCAAGCCGCGCCCGGAGCGGGGCTGCGGGCGGCGGATGAGGAGCGAACATCAAATTTTGACGTTGGCCAATCACCAATCGACGATGCGGCGCAGCAATTGTGTGGTGCGGTTGCTCAGGGGGGTGCGGGCTGCGGCGCAGCCGGCCCTTGCGGCCACCGCGGAAGCACGAAATGCTGTTGTGCGTCTTCGTTGAAAGCCTGGAGGGTATCGGGGTGCAGCAGGAATCGGCGGAGAACATCAAAAACGGCGCGGGCGATCGAGGGCGGGCGCTCTCGACGCAGCACTCCTCCATCGTCGACCAGGAGGCCTGGCGCTCGCGCATCGTCGCCAAGCTCTTCTACGACGTCGGCAAGGACCCCGAGCACGCCGAGGAGCACGACTGGTTCGTCGCCACCGCGCTCGCCGTGCGCGACCGCATCATCGAGCGGTGGATGGATTCCACCCGCAAGACCTACCGGCAGCAGCAGAAGCGCGTCTACTACCTGTCGCTCGAGTTCCTGATCGGCCGCCTCCTGCTCGATTCGATCAGCAACCTCGGCCAGGTCGAGCCGGTGCGCGACGCGCTCGCGAGCCTCGGCATCGACTTCGAGAAGCTCAGGCGCCTCGAGCCGGACGCCGCCCTCGGCAACGGCGGCCTTGGCCGGCTCGCCGCCTGCTTCATGGAGAGCATGGCGACGCTGGGCGTGCCCGCCTTCGGCTTCGGCATCCGCTACGAGAACGGCCTGTTTCGCCAGCTCATCCACGACGGCTGGCAGGTGGAACTGCCCGAGGACTGGCTCGTCAACGGCTGCCCGTGGGAGTTCAAGCGGCCGGAGGTCACCTACGACATCGGCTTCGGCGGCACCGTCACCGCCGAGCCGGGCGACGAGGACTTGCACGCCCGCAAGTGGAACCCGGGCGAGGTGATCGAGGCCGTCGGCTTCGACACCCCCGTCGTCGGCTGGCGCGGCAAGCACTGCAACACGCTGAGGCTCTGGTCGGCGAAGTCGAAGGAGACGATCCGCCTCGACGAGTTCAACCGCGGCAACTACGCCGGCGCGCTGTCCGGCACGGTCCGCGCCGAGACGATCTCCAAGGTGCTCTATCCGAGCGACCAGACGCCGGAAGGCCTCGAGCTGCGCCTGCGCCAGGAGTTTTTCTTCACCTCCGCCTCGCTGCAGGACATCATCCGCCGCCACACCCAGCAGGGCCTGCCGCTCGACCAGCTGCCCGACTACGTCGCCGTGCAGCTGAACGACACCCACCCCTCGATCGCCGTCGCCGAACTGATGCGGCTCCTCGTCGACGATCACGCGATGGAGTGGAAGGCGGCCTGGGACATCACCCGCGCGACGCTCTCCTACACCAACCACACGCTCTTGCCGGAGGCGCTCGAGACCTGGCCGGTGCCGCTGATGGAGCGGCTGCTGCCGCGCCACATGCAGATCATCTATCTCCTCAACGCCGGCCATCTCGACGAGGCCCGCGCCGAGGGCCACGACGACAACCACTTCCTGTCGTCGGTGTCGCTGATCGAGGAGGGCAACGTCCGCCGCGTGCGCATGGGCAACCTCGCCTTCATCGGCTCCCACAAGATCAACGGCGTCTCGGCGCTGCATACCGAGCTGATGCGGCGCACCGTGTTCGGCGACCTGCACAAGCTCTTCCCCGACCGCATCACCAACAAGACCAACGGCATCACCTTCCGCCGCTGGCTCTACCAGGCGAACGCGCCGCTCACCGAACTGATCGTCGAGGCGATCGGCGAGCGCTTCCTCGACGACTACGAGGCGCTGACCGAGCTCAACAAGTTCGCCGGCGACGCCTCCTTCCAGGCAAAGTACGCCGCCGTCCGCCGTGACAAGAAGATCATCCTCGCCGACCGGGTCAAGAAGCGCCTCGGCGTCACCCTCGATCCGGACGCCATGTTCGACGTCCACATCAAGCGCATCCACGAGTACAAGCGCCAGCTGCTCAACATCCTGGAGACGGTGTCATTCTACCAGGCGATCCGGGCTCAGCCGCAGCACGACTGGCGGCCGCGGGTGAAGATCTTCAGCGGCAAGGCGGCCGCGAGCTATCACATGGCGAAGCTGATCATCAAGCTCGCCAACGACGTCGCCCGCGTCGTCAACTCCGACCCGACGGTGCGCGGCCTTTTGAAGGTCGTCTTCCTGCCGAACTACAACGTCAGCCTCGCCGAGGTCGTCATTCCCGCCGCCGACCTGTCGGAGCAGATTTCCACGGCCGGGATGGAGGCCTCGGGAACCGGCAACATGAAGTTCGCGTTGAACGGTGCGCTCACGATCGGCACCCTCGACGGAGCCAACGTCGAGATCCTCGAGCATGTCGGCGACGACAACATCTACATCTTCGGTCTGACGGCGGAGGAAGTGGCGGAACGGCGGTCCCAGGGCATCGATGCGACGGAGACGATCGCCTCCATGCCCTATCTCGAGGAAGTCATCGAGGCGATCGGCTCCGGCGTGTTCTCGCCGGACGAGCCGACGCGCTATCACGGCCTCGTCGACATGCTGCGCCACCACGACTATTTCCTCGTCACTGCCGACTTCGAAGCCTACCGGAAGACCCAGGTCCGGGTTTCGCGGGACTGGCGGACCCCGAGCGAGTGGTGGCGTCGGGCGATCACCAACACCGCCAGTGTCGGCTGGTTCTCCTCGGACCGGACGATCCGCGAATACGCCACCGAGATCTGGAACGCGATGCCGTCGCGGTAGCGCGCACCTCGAACAGGATGCCGTCGCGGGCCGCGACGGCGAGGAAGGGAGTTCCATGCACCTGCCCGACGACGAGATCGCCGCCATCGCATCGGGCGAACACGGCGATCCCTTCGCGGTGCTGGGACGTCAGGGGCTCGAGGGCGGCCGCACCCTGCTGCGCGCCTTCGTGCCGGGCGCCGAGCGTCTCGAGGTGCTGACGCCGGACGGCGAGAGCCTCGGCACCCTCTCGCTGCGCCACCCCGCCGGCGTCTTCGAGGGCGTGCTGACCCGCCAGTACGATCTCGGCCGCTACGTGCTGTCCGCCGGCAATGCCGGCGGCGACTGGATGGTCGAGGACCCCTACGGCTTCGCCCCCGTGCTCGGCGCGATGGACGACTGGCTGATCGTCGAGGGCACCCACGAGCGCCTCTACGACAAGCTCGGCGCCCATACGATCGAGCACGAGGGTGTCTCCGGCGTCCACTTCGCCGTCTGGGCGCCGAACGCCCGCCGGGTCTCGGTGGTCGGCGACTTCAACGAATGGGACGGCCGCCGCCACGTCATGCGCCGGCGCGTCGATACCGGCGTCTGGGAGATCTTCGTACCCGGCCTCGGCGAGGGCACCGTCTACAAGTACGAGATCGTCGGCGACAACGGCGCGCTCCTGCCGCTGAAGGCCGATCCCGTCGGCTTCGGCGCCGAGTTCCGTCCCGGCACCGCCTCCGTCGTCCGCCGCACCGACGACTTCGTCTGGACGGACGACGCCTGGATGGAGAGCCGCGCCGCCCGGGAGCCGCGCAAGGCGCCGATGTCGATCTACGAAGTCCACCTCGGCTCGTGGCGGCGCGCCGACGGCTGGCGCTTCCAGACCTACGACGAGATCGCCGACAGCCTCGTCCCCTATGTCGCCGACATGGGCTTCACCCACGTCGAGTTCCTGCCTGTCAACGAGCACCCCCTCGACGACTCGTGGGGTTACCAGCCGATCGGCCTGTTCGCCCCGACGAGCCGCTTCGGCGAGCCGGCAGGCTTCGCGCGCCTGGTCGACCGGCTGCACAACGCCGGCATCGGCGTCATCCTCGACTGGGTGCCGGCGCATTTCCCGACCGACGTGCACGGGCTGTCGCACTTCGACGGCACGGCGCTCTACGAGCACGCCGACCCGCGCCTCGGCTTCCATCCCGACTGGAACACGGCGATCTACAATTTCGGCCGCGTCGAGGTGGCGAACACGCTCTACGCCAACGCGCTGTTCTGGCTCGACCGCTATCACGTCGACGCGCTGCGCGTGGATGCCGTCGCCTCGATGCTCTACCTCGACTACTCGCGGCCGCAGGGGCAGTGGCTGCCGAACAAGTTCGGCGGCCGCGAGAATCTCGAGGCGATCGAGTTCCTGCGCCGCCTCAACGAGGTCGTCTACGGCCGTTTTCCCGGCGCCTTCACCATCGCCGAGGAATCGACCTCGTGGCCGGGCGTCTCGCGGCCGGTCTATCTCGGCGGCCTCGGCTTCGGCTTCAAGTGGAACATGGGGTGGATGCACGACACCCTCGACTACATGAAGCACGAGGCGATCCACCGCCGCTGGCACCACAGCGAGATGACCTTCGCGCTCGTCTACGCGTTTGCCGAGAACTTCGTGCTGCCGCTCTCCCACGACGAGGTCGTGCACGGCAAGGGGTCGCTCTACGGCAAGATGTCGGGCGACGACTGGCAGAAGCGGGCGACGCTGCGTGCCTACTACGGCGCGATGTGGGGCTTTCCGGGCAAGAAGCTCCTGTTCATGGGCCAGGAGTTCGCGCAGGTGCGCGAGTGGAACTTCTCCGCCGAGCTCGACTGGTGGCTCCTCCACGACGAGCGCCACCGCGGCGTCCAGACCCTCGTGCGCGACCTCAACACCCGCCTCGCCGCCGAGCCGGCGCTCTACCGCCTCGATTCCGAACCGGAGGGCTTCCGCTGGGTGGTGGTGGGCGACAACGAGCAGTCGGTGTTCGCCTGGCTGCGCTTCGGCGGCGGCGATGCTCGCCCGGTCCTCGTCGTCTGCAACTTCACACCGGTGCCCCGAAGCGGCTACCGTGTCGGATTGCCGTGGGCCGGGCGCTGGACGGAAATCCTCAACACGGATGCAACCCACTACGGTGGCGGGGGTTTGGGAAATCTCGGTGTGATCGAGGCGCGGCAGGAAGCCGCCCACGGTTGGCCGGCGAGCGCCGATCTGACGCTGCCGCCGCTGTCGGCCGTGTGGCTCGCGCCGGAAGCGACGTGAGCGGGGGACGTGTAACGATACGGTGCCGGTAAGCGAACGGGCACCAGGGAGGATGGATGACGGATAAGCGACAGCATGCGCCGCTCGCCCGTTCGGCGATGGCCTACGTTCTGGCGGGCGGTCGTGGCAGTCGCCTGCTCGAACTGACGGACAACCGCGCCAAGCCGGCGGTCTACTTCGGCGGCAAGACGCGCATCATCGACTTCGCGCTGTCGAACGCGCTGAATTCCGGCGTCCGGCGCATGGCTGTGGCGACGCAGTACAAGGCGCACAGCCTGATCCGCCATCTCAACCGCGGCTGGAACTTCCTGCGCCAGGAGCGCAACGAGGGCTTCGACATCCTGCCGGCGAGCCAGCGCGTCTCCGAGGACCGCTGGTATGCGGGCACGGCCGACGCGGTCTACCAGAACCTCGACATCATCGAGGGCTACGAGCCGGACTACCTGATCATCCTCGCCGGCGACCACGTCTACAAGATGGACTACGAGAAGATGCTCGACCAGCACGTCGCCGAAGGCGCCGACGTGACGGTCGCCTGCGTCGAGGTCCCGCAGGCGGAGGCGACGGCGTTCGGCGTCATGCACGTCGACGAGAACGACCGCATCATCTCCTTCCTCGAAAAGCCCGCTGATCCGCCCGAGATCCCCGGGCAGCCGGGCCTGTCTCTCGCCAGTATGGGTATCTACGTCTTCTCGCGGAAGCTGCTGTTCGACCAGCTGCGGCGCGACGCCGAGGACCCGAACTCGTCGCACGATTTCGGCAAGGACATCATTCCCTTCCTCGTCGAGAACGCCACCGCCATCGCCCACCGCTTCTCGAAGTCGTGCGTGCGCTCCCCCTCGGAGCCCGGCTCCTACTGGCGCGACGTCGGCACCATCGACGCCTACTACGACGCCAACCTCGACCTCACCGAGGTGGTGCCTTCGCTCGACATCTACGACCGCGACTGGCCGATCTGGACCTATTCGGAGATCACCCCGCCGGCGAAGTTCGTCCATGACGAGGACGGGCGGCGCGGCATGGGCGTGTCGTCGCTGGTCGCCGGCGGCTGCATCATTTCGGGCGCTCGCATCCACCGGACGCTGCTGTCGACGGGGGTGCACCTGCACTCCTATGCCGACGTCGACTATTCCGTGATCCTGCCCAACGTCGATGTCGGGCGCGGCGCGCGCCTGCGCCGCTGCGTCGTCGACGCCAACGTCAAGATCCCGGACGGCCTTGTCGTCGGCGAGGACCCGGAGGAGGACGGCCGCCGCTTCCGTCGCACCGAACGTGGCGTCGTGCTGATCACCCAGCCGATGATCGATCGGCTCGGGCTCTGATAGTCTCATCTGCAGCGCCGCCCGAACCGACCGCCATCCGCCCCATCACCCCGAGCCCTCGCCGTGAGCCCCTCGCCATGAGCCTGTCCGTCATCGCGGTGTCCTCGGAGATCTTCCCGCTGGTGAAGACCGGCGGGCTCGCCGACGTCGTCGGTGCCCTACCGGCGGCGCTCGCCGGGGAGGAGGTGTCGGTGCGCACCCTCGTGCCCGGCTATCCGGCCGTCATCGCCGCGCTGGAGCGCACCCGCAAGGTGGTGCCGCTCGAGGGCCTCGTCGGCGGACCGGCGCGGGTGCTCCTGGCACGCGCCGGCGACCTCGAGCTCGCCGTCCTCGACAACCCCGCCCTCTACGACCGTCCCGGCGGCCCCTATGCCGATCCGACCGGGGCGGACTGGCCGGACAACCCGATCCGCTTCGCCGCCCTCGCCCATGCGGCCGTGCAGCTTGCCCACGGTGCCGGCGACGAGCCGCCGGACCTCTTCCACTGCCACGACTGGCAGGCGGGTCTCGTGCCGGCACTGTTCGCCTTCACCGGCGTGCGCATCCCGACCGTGATGACGGTGCACAACCTCGCCTTCCAGGGCCAGTATCCGGCCTACCTGCTGGGTGAGCTCGGTCTGCCGGCGAGCGCCTTCCACATCGGCGGCCTTGAGTACTACGGCGACATCGGCTTCCTGAAGGCCGGCCTCGCCTATGCCGACCACATCACCACGGTCTCGCCTGGCTATGCGCTGGAGATCATGACGGGCGAGCACGGCATGGGCCTCGACGGCCTGCTGCGCGACCGCGCTTCGACCGTCACCGGCATTCTGAACGGCATCGACACCAAGGTGTGGGACCCGACATCCGACGATCACCTCGCCGCCGCCTACAGCCGCCGCCACCTCGGCAAGCGGGAGCGCAACCGGACGGAACTGCAGGCGCGCTTCGGCCTCGATGAGCAGAAGGACGCGCCGGTGCTCGGCGTCGTCAGCCGCCTCACCTGGCAGAAGGGCATGGACATGCTCGCCGAGGCGCTGCCCTTCGTCCTCTCCCAGGGGATGCAGCTTGCCGTGCTCGGCTCCGGCGAGCCGGCGCTCGAGGCCGCCTTCGGCCATGCCGCCAGCCTCCACCCCGGCCGCGTCGGCTGCCGCCTCGGCTATGACGAATCCCTCGCCCACCTGATCCAGGGCGGCGCCGACGCCATCCTGGTGCCGTCGCGCTTCGAACCGTGCGGGCTGACGCAGCTCTGTGCGCTGCGCTACGGCGCCGTGCCGCTCGCCGCCCGGGTCGGCGGCCTCGCCGACACCATCGTCGATGCGAACGAGATGGCGCGCGCCGCCGGCGCCGGCACCGGCATCCTGTTCTCGCCCACGAGCCGCTCCGCTCTGGAGATGTCGCTGATCCGCCTTTCGGTGCTGTGGCGCGATCGCGAAGC
The DNA here is from genome assembly GCA_945898215.1 of Pseudoxanthobacter soli DSM 19599. Lineage (GTDB taxonomy): Bacteria > Pseudomonadota > Alphaproteobacteria > Rhizobiales > Segnochrobactraceae > CAMDHY01. The sequence continues at coordinate 26,809 of CAMDHY010000031.1, forward strand.
CTGGCGGGGCGTCCAGAGGGCGGCGATGGCGACGGAGGTCGGCTGGAACGGCCCGGCCAAACGCTACGCCGCGCTCTTCCACGACGTCATCGAGCGACGTTCCAGAGGCTGAGGCTGGCAATCCCGATGGCGCAGCGTGGACGCTTAGGCGAAGGCCGCCCCGAGCCGCTCGGAGTGACGGTGGAGGACGGCGGCGTCAACGTCGCCGTCGTCTCGCAGAACGCCACCCGCATCGAGCTCTGCCTGTTCGAGGCCGACGGCGCCACCGAGACCGACCGCATCGCGCTGCCCGAGCGCACCGGCGACGTCTTCCACGGCTTCGTCCCGGACGTGCCCCCCGGCACCCGCTACGGCCTGCGGGCCGACGGACCCTTCGACGTCCAGAACGGCCACCGCTTCAATCCGGCGAAGCTCCTCGTCGACCCCTACGCCACCGCCCTCGACCGCCCCTTCCGCCTCGACCCGGCGATGTTCGATCGCACCATCGACGGCCGTATCGAGCGCGACGACGCCGACAGCGCGGCGGCGATGCCGAAGGCGATCGTGCAGGTGGGCGGGTCGCATGAACCGCCGGCAGGGCAGGGCCGGCGCAGCGCCAGCGACGTCGTCTACGAGCTCCACGTCCGCGGCTTCACCAAGACCCACCCCGACATCCCCGAGCCGATCCGCGGCACCATGGCCGGGCTCGCCCACCCGGCGGCGATCGACCATCTCGTCCGCCTCGGCGTCGGCACCGTCGAACTGATGCCGCTGTCGGCGTGGATCGACGAGCGTCACCTCGTCCGGCTGGGACTGACCAACTACTGGGGCTACAACCCCGTCGCCCTGCTCGCCCCCGATCCGCGCCTCGCCCCCGGCGGCATGGCCGAGGTGCGCGCCACGGTCGACGCCCTGCACGCGGCCGGCATCTCGGTCATCCTCGATGTCGTCCTCAACCACACCGGCGAGGGCGACGCCTTCGGCCCGACAGTGTCGCTGCGCGGACTGGACTCCGCCCTCTACTTCCGCCACGGCGGCGATCGTCCGGGCGGGCTGATCGACGACACCGGCTGCGGAAACACTCTCGCCCTCGACCGGCCGGCGATGCTGCGCCTCGCCATGGACACGCTGCGCCACTGGGCGGTGGCGGGCGGCGTCGACGGCTTCCGCTTCGACCTCGGCGCCACGCTGGGGCGCCGCGCCGACGGCTTCGATCCGGCCGCTCCCCTCTACCAGGCGATCGAGCAGGACCCGCTATTGCGGACCTTGCGCATCGTCGCCGAGCCCTGGGACATCGGCCCCGGCGGCTACCAGCTCGGTTCGCTTCCCTTCCGCTGGGGCGAGTGGAACGACCGCTACCGCGACACCGTCCGCCGCTTCTGGCGCGGAGACGCGTGGACCGTCGGCGAACTCGCCACTCGCCTCGCCGGTTCCGCCGACGTCTTCGCCGCCCGCCACCGCCGGCCGTCGTCGAGCGTCGACTTCCTCGCCGCCCACGACGGCTTCTCGCTGGCCGACCTCGTCTCCTACGAGCACAAGCACAACGCCGCCAACGGCGAGGACAACCGTGATGGCCACGGCGAAAACCACTCCTGGAACCACGGCGTCGAGGGGCCGAGCGACGATCCGGCGATCCAGGCCGCCCGCAAGGCCGACGTCCGCGCGCTGCTGACGACGCTGCTCGTCTCGCGCGGCGCGCCGATGATCGCGATGGGCGACGAACTCGGCCGCACCCAGGGCGGCAACAACAACGCCTACTGCCAGGACGGGCCGCTGTCGTGGATCGACTGGGCGAGCGCCGACCGCGGCCTCGCCGCCTTCGTCGGCCGGCTGGTGCGGCTGCGCGCCGCGAACCCGGCGCTCTCCGCCGACCGCTTCCTCACCGGCGCCCCGGTCGACGACAGCGGCATCGTCGACGTCGAGTGGCGCACGCCGGATGGTGCGCCGATGGCGCCGTCGGACTGGGAGAGCGGTGACAACCACACCTTGATCGCCGCCTACTACGCCCCCGCCACCGACGGTCGCGCCGCCGACCGTGCCGTCGTGGTCCTGCACGCGGGGGGCGACCCCCTCGATGTCGTGGTGCCGGACGTCGAGGAGGGCTCGATCTGGTGTGTCGCCGCCGATTCCGCCGCCCCGGATGAGGCGTCCATGGCGCGCCGCTATGACGGCCTCGACCGTGTACCGGTCGCCGCGCGCAGCGCCGTGGTGCTGCTCGAGGCCGTGAAACAGAGTGAAACCAATCACTTGGAGCCCGAGACGGCAGTGGCGTCCGCCGCCGTCGAAACGGGCTCGCCGAATGCCTCCCCGGCACCGGATGAAGCGCGATCACTGATCACGGATCATGATCCGGCGGCTGTCGGTGCCACCAAGGGGGAGGGTGCCTCTCCTTCATCGACTGACACCGGTCCCGCCTCGGACACCGGCGTCCCCGAGGGCCCAGTCCCGGACACCCTCGTCCCGGAGAGGGGCGTCGGCGCCGCCGCGCCACCCGCCCCGCCGGCCCCGACCGCGCTCCCGCCGGCGCCCACCATCGTCCCCGCCCGCATCGAGACCGGCGTGCTCGACCGCCTTGCCGCTGCGGCGGGCCTGGCACCGTTCTGGTGGGACGTTTCCGGCAACCGCCACGTCGTCGGCGTCGAGGCGAAGCAGGCGATCCTCGCCGCCATGCGCCTGCCGGCGGCGACCACCGCCGAAGCGCGCCAGAGCCTGTCGCGACTCGCCGAGCGCCGCGACCGCCGTCGCCTGCCGCCGGTCGTGGTCGCCCGCGACGGCGAGCCGGCCACCGTCACCATCGCCGCCCCGGCCCCGCGCGCGCTGGTGCTGGAACGAGCCGACGGGGTGACGCAGCCGCTGCTGGTCGGCCTCGATGCGCCGCGCATCACCGCGCTCGCCGCCGACGGCCGCGGTGTCGAGCGCATCCGCGTGCCGCTGCCGCCGCTGCCGGTCGGCGTCCACCGCCTCGTCACCGAGGACGGTGCGGTGTCGTGCCGGGTGATCGTCGCCCCGCGCCGCTGCCACCTGCCGCCGGCGCTCGCCGGCGACCACAAGGCCGTCGGCCTCGCCACCCACCTCTATGCCGTGCGCCGCAACGGCGATGCCGGCATCGGTGACTTCACGGCGCTCGCGATGCTCGGCCGGATCGCGGCGGGCGCCGGGGCGGTGACGGTCGGCATCAACCCGCTGCACGCGCTCTCGGCGGTCCAGCCGGACCAGGCGAGCCCTTATCACGGCAACGACCGCCACTTCCTCGACTGGCTCTATCTCGACGTCGCGACGGTGCCCGACGCCGCCGGACTGCCACCGGTGCCGGTGGCGCCCCTCATCGACTACCCCGCCGTCCGCGCGGCCAAGCGCGCGGCGCTGGAGGCGGCCTACCAGACGTTCCGTCGGCGGCCCGTTGACGATCCGCTGGTGCGCGAGCGGGCCGCCTTCGTCGCCGCCGGTGGCGAGGCGCTGCGCCGCTTCGCCGTCTTCGAGGCGATCGCCGAGAGCCGGCCGGACGAGCGCTGGCCGGTCTGGCCGGAGCCGCTGCGCCACTTCGCCAGCCCGGCGGTGGCGGCGTTTGCCGCCGCCAACGCCGACCGCGTCGGCTTCGCCCTGCACCTGCAATGGCTCGCCGACCGCCAGCTCGCCGCGGCGACCGCCGAGATGCGCGCCGCCGGCCTGTCATGCGGCCTCTACCGCGACCTCGCCGTCGGCTCCTCGCCGGACGGCGCGGAGGCGTGGGCTGGCGCCGACGACCTCGTCACCGGCGTCTCCGTCGGCGCGCCGCCGGACCCGTTCACCGAGGACGGCCAGGTCTGGGACCTGCCTGCGCCGGACCCGCTCAGGATGGCCGAGACTGGCTATGTCGGCTTCCAGGCCCTGCTCGCCGCCAACATGCGCCACGCCGGCCTCATCCGCATCGACCACGCGATGGCGCTGACGCGGCTGTTCCTGGTGCCCGCCGGCATGAAGGCGATGGAGGGCACCTACGTCGCCTATCCGGTCGACGACCTCCTCGGCGTGCTGGCGCTCGAAAGCGTGCGGGCGCAGTGCGCCGTCGTCGGCGAGGATCTCGGTACCGTGCCGGAGGGCTTCCGCGAGAAGCTCGCGGCGAGCGGCGTGCTGTCCTATCGCGTCGTGCCGTTCGAGCAGGACGCGACCGGCTTCCGGCCGCCGTCGTCCTATCCGGTCGACGCCGTCGCCTCCGCCTCCAGCCACGACCTGCCACCGATCCCGGCGCTGTGGTCCGGCGCCGACCTGCAGGTGGACGTCGACATCGGCCGCATCGCACCCGCCGACCTGCCGGCGGCCCGCCAGGCGCGGGCGCTCGAGCGGGCCCGGCTCGCCACCGCGCTCGAAAAGGCCGGCATTGAGGGGATCACCGCCGAGACGACCGACACCGCGGCGGTGGTCGACGGCGTCCACGCCTTCCTCGCCGAGACGCCGTCGCGGCTGGTGACGCTGCAGGTCGACGACCTCACCGGCGAGACCGAGGCACTGAACAAGCCCGGCACCGACCGCGAGAGGCCGAACTGGCGCCGGCGGCTCTCCCTAAGTGTCGAGGAGATCGCCGGGAGCACCATTCCGGCGCGCATCGCCGCCGTCGTCGCCCGCCGCGGCGCCGCGACCGAGGGCGAGCCGTCGTGACGACGCCGCCGCGGCGGGCGCCGGCGACGGCCGATGCCTCGCCGGTGGATGCTTCTGCCACCGCGGCGTCCGGGGCCGGCACGCCATCCGCCGCGCCGCGCGCCCGATTCACCCGCGAACTGCCGGAGGTGCGGCGCGCCGAGATGATGCGCGCCGCCGCCGCCTGCCTCGCCGAGGACGGCGTCGGCGCCGCCACCGTGCGCGCTGTCGCGGCACGGGCCGGCGTCACGCCCGGCCTGATCCGCCACCACTTCGGCGGCATCGACGGACTGATCGCGGCGACCTACCGCCATGTCGGCGAGACGGTGTCGGAGGCGATCGAGGCAGCCCTGGCGCAGGCGCCGGCCGACCCGCGGGAGCGGCTGTCGGCGTTCGTCAGGGCGAGCTTCGCGCCGCCATTGCTCGACGGCGACCTGCTCGCGACCTGGCTGGCGTTCTGGGGACGGGTGCGGCGCGACCCGGAGATCCGGGCCCTGCACGGCGAGATCTATTCCGCCTACCGCGCCCGCCTGGCGGCCATGCTCGCCGCCGCGGCGGCATCGGAGGGCCGGGTTATGGAGGCCGATCGCGCGGCGCTGGCGCTGACCGCACTCCTCGATGGACTGTGGCTGGAGCTCTGCCTCGATCCGACGACGTTTTCGGCCGACGAGGCCGTCCGCATCGTCGAGGCCTTCATCGATGCGCTGCTCGCCGGGGCGATGGTGCCGCGCCAGCGCGCCTGAGGACGGCCACCGTCAAAAGCGGCGGCGGCGGCAAGGCGCCGACGGCGGGTGGGCCGGCGCCGACAACGAAAAAAGGCCACCGGATTGCTCCGGCGGCCCCTTCTGGGATCAGACGATCCGTGTTCGATCAGGCGCGGTCGACGGTCTTCTTGATCGCGTCCTTGGCGTCGCCCTTCAGCTGCTGGGCCTCGCCCTTGCGCTCCTGCAGCGCACCCTCGACTTCCATCTTCGGATTGTCCATCGCACGGCCGGCGGCCTGCTTCACGTTCCCGACGGCTTCGTTGGTGACGCCCTTGATCTTGTCCGTGGTGCTACCCATGGTCGTATCTCCTCTCGCCAACCGCGCTCCGTTGCGCTCGGGAGAAGAACGGCGGAGCCGGCAGGATGGTTCCCCGCCCGTTGGCTGATTGACGGCTCCGACGCTCCGGTGCTCGCCGTTCACGACGCGGACGGATCCTCGTCCCGGCATTCGGGCAGAAAGCGGACGCAGTTCCGGCCGGCCGACTTGGCGAGATAGAGGGCCTCGTCGGCGCGGCGCATCACGTCCGAGATCGAGGTGTCGCCGGGGCAGATCACCCCCACCCCGATGCTCGCGGTCACGCTCAGCGTCTCCGGGCCGGACCGGATCGACAGCTGCTCGATCTCCAGCCGCAGCTTCTCGGCCGCGACCCGCGCCCCCGCGGCGTCTGTCCCGGGCAGCATGCAGACGAATTCCTCTCCCCCGATGCGCGCCAGCACATCGCAGGCGCGCAGCACGTTGAAGCCGACCATCGCCACCTTCCGCAGCACCTCGTCGCCGGCAGGGTGGCCGTTCTCGTCGTTGATGACCTTGAAATGATCGAGGTCGATCATCAGCACGGACAGCGCCCCGCCGAACCGCGTGACGCGCGAGAACTCGATCGCCGCAAACTCGTCGAGGAACCGCCGGTTCGGAATGCCCGTCAGGGCGTCGGTCGCGGCCAGCCTGGCGACGTCCAGCTCCGCGAGCTTTCGGTCCGTGATGTTCATGTGGGAGACGACCGCCCCGTCGGTGGCCGTCGAGTCCCGTCGACGCAGGGGGCTGACGCGCGCCAGGAACCAGCGCAGCTCCGTCGGCGAGTGACAGGGGTACTCGATCTGGAAGAGGTCGTTTTCGCCCCGCAGCACCGCCCGCAACCCCCGTAGGAACTCCGGCGCCTCCAGCGCGGCGAGCCCTGTCGAGGACCGGCAAACGTCGAGGTAGCTGACGCCGATATGGTCGACGACATCGCCGTTGGAATTGGCCGCCGTGAAGTCCTTCCAGGTCTGGTTCACCGCGACGATGACACCGTCCGGATCCACGACGCAGATGTGGGAGGTGAGTGCATCGATGACGGCGACCGCGAAGCCGCCGTCCAGCATGGCATCCCTCATTCAGCAGTCCCCCAGTTGACGCTGACAGCAAGTGTTGCGGGAAATCGATAATGCCAGCACAAGGACGCGATACCTCGGTGCGCCTCATGCTTTGCCGTGGGGAGATGCGAGATGATGAAATTTCAGTCAAGTCGATAACGACGCTAGGACAGAGGGAAATGCGAAAAATAATTGACAATTCGAGGAACTTATATTTTCGGAACGATACAGTTGTTCGCGCGTTGTAATGTTTAAATTTTGTTTTTGTTCCGGCTTTCAGTTTTTTGCTACACTTGGCCGGCGGGCCGACGTGGTGTGCCGTCCTTGGGGTCGACCTCCGCGCTCAGGTATCACCGTGTCGTCGGTCACACGCCGTTGCGCCGGCTGCCGCGCCTCGCTACTCAGGCCGCGACCGTGGGCCGGGTCAGGCTGCGGAGGGCAAGTCCGTGGCGCGCATCCAGATCACAGCGAAGATCGACCTCGACGAGGGCGAACTCACCGAGCGCTTCGTGCTGGCGGCGGGGCCGGGCGGGCAGAACGTCAACAAGGTCTCCACCGCCGTCGAGCTGCGCTTCGACGTGGCGCGCTCGTCGTCGCTGCCGGAGCGGGTGCGCGACCGGCTGCTCGTCCTCGGCGGCCACCTGCTGACGCAGGACGGCGTCCTCATCATCAACGCCCGCAGCCACCGCACCCAGGAGCGCAACCGCGCCGACGCGCGGGCGCGGTTGGCCGCCCTGATCGAGAAGGCCTGCGAGCCCCCGCCCCCGCCCCGCCGCAAGACTCGGCCCACCCTCGCCTCCAAGAAGCGCCGCCTCGAGACGAAATCCGCCCGCGGCACCATCAAGAAGCACCGCGGCCGCCCTGGCGAGGAATGACCGCCGGATTTGGCTGGCAGCCGCCACCGTCTGCCCCGGTCGCTGGCTCGCCTCAGGCCGAAAAGTCCATCCGCAGGATCGCGGTGCGACCGTCGCTGCGCGTGCTGACGCGGTCGGGATGCACGGCGGTGAGGAAGTTCGCCAGGCCATAGGCGAACGACTCCTCCTCGACGAGGTTGCGTCGCCGCAGGTGCCGCTCCGGCGTGCGCAGCACGCTGCCCTCGTAGGCGAGTTCCACCGTCAGGTCGACGTCGTCGTAGCTGATGCTGGCTGCGAGCGTCTGCTCGAGAATGCCCGCCGCCCGCAGTTCCCGCACCGCCTCGGCGGCGCTCTCGGTGGCGCGCGACAGCACGTCCGGGGCGATCTTCCACGCCCGGCCGCGCTCACCGAGGATGCGCAGGAACTCCTCAAGGCTGGCGCTTCCGTCGGCGAGGCGAAGGCTGGCGCGGCGGCGGATGCCGATGCGGAAGAGCAGCGTCAACAGCACCGAGGCGAACACCCCCGTCGCCAGCACGCCGCCGGTGAAGGTGTGAACCGCCTGCGGCAGGTCGGCAAAGTAGGTCGGGTACACTTTCGTGCCGAGCGCGAGCAGCAGCGACAGGCCGATGACGAAGGTCGCCCGGATGTCGATCGTGCGCGAGACCATGATGCCGATGCCGCCAGCGATCATCAGCGAGGCGGAGAAGACGAGCAGCCCACCGGCAACCGATAGTGGCAGCGCCAGGAAGAACGCCCCGACCTTCGGCGTCAGCGCGGCGACGACGAGGATGGCCGCGCAGGCGTAGGCGATCGAGCGGCTCGTCGCCCGGGCCGCGCTCGACACGCCGACGAGGCTCGGCGCCGCGTTGAGCCCCGGCGCGCCGGCGAGGCCCGCCACCATGCAGCCAAGGCCGTCGGCGAGCGCGCCGCCCTTCAGCGTGCGCATGTCCGGCCGCTTCCAGTCGGAGTCGTTGAGCTTCTGGCAGGTCGTCACGACGCCGATGGTGCGCAGCGTCGCGGCAATCGCCGCCGCCAGGAAGGCCGGCAGCACGGCCGGTTCGAAGCTGTAGGCGAGGAAGCCCGGATCGGGGAGCGCCAGCCAAGGCGATCCGGCGAGCGCCGCCCAGTGCTGCGGCGACACCAGGCCGCCGGCGACCGCCACGGCGACCCCCGCGACGAGCGCGGCGAGCGAGCAGACGAGGCGCAGGAAGCCCGTCGCCCAGACGCTGAGGCCAATGCCGACGCACAGTGTCACCGCCGCGGCGGCGAGGTGAGCGGCGTAGTTCAGCGCGCCCGCTTCGTAGGCCTCGACCGCCAGCGCCTGGCTCACCCCGACGAGGCCGAGCTCAATGCCGACGATGCAGACGATGAAGCCGCTCACTGCCGGCGGAAACAACCCGCGCAGCGGTCTCAGGAAGCGCGACAGCACGACTTCGACGGCCCCCGCGAAGATCGTCATGCCGAACACCGCCGGAAGGCCTCCCGCCTCTGCGGCGAGCACCGAGGGCCCGAGATAGATCGCGGAGTAGACCGGTACTGCGAGATAGCCCGAGCCGACCGGGCCGCGCGGCAGCGCCTGCAGCACCGCTGCCGCCGCGAGCGCCAGCATGGCGAACGACAGCATCGACAGCACTACCGCCTCCGGCGCCTTCGCCGCGCGCACCACCACGACGACCAGCACCAGATAGACCGAGACCAGCACGGCGTGCTGCAGTCCGAGCGCCAGCAGCTTCAGCGGCGGCGGCGTCTCGTCGACGGCGTAGTCGAGTTCCTCCGGTCGCCGCGTCATCCCCTCGCCCCGCTCCGACGTCGTCGGACCGAGACGCTAACAGTCCAGCGCCGGCCCGGCCGGCCGAATGCGCCCCTCAGCGCTTGCGGTCGCGCAGGATCTCGCGGGCGGCGTTGTGGCCGGGGGCGCCGGTGACGCCGCCGCCCGGATGGGTGCCGGAGCCGCACATGTAGAGCCCCGGCAGCGGCGCCCGGTAGTCGGCGTTGCCGAGAACGGGCCGCGCCGAGAAGATCTGGTCGAGGCCGAGCTGGCCGTGGAAAATGTCGCCGCCGAGGAGCCCGAAGGTGCGCTCCAGATCGAGCGGGCTCATGATCTGCCGGCCGAGGACGGAGGCCGCGAAGCCCGGCGCCGCCTTGTCGACGGTGGCGATCATCAGGTCCGCGACTTCGTCGCGGTGGTCGTCCCACGAGGCGCCGTTCGGAAGCTCCGGCGCGACGTGCTGGCAGAACAGGCTGGCGACGTGCTGCCCCGCCGGCGCGAGGCTGTCGTCCAGCGTCGAGGGGATCAGCATCTCGACGATCGGCGCCTTCGACCAGCCGTGGGTGCGGGCGTCGAGGAAGGCGCGGTCCATGTAGGCAAGGTTCGGCGCCATGATGATGCCGGCGGTGTGGTGGTCGGCGACCGTCCGCCCGGGCAGGCAGGAAAAGCTCGGCAGCTCCGAGAGCGCGACGTTCATGCGGAAGGTGCCGGAGCCGTTGCGCCAGCCGCCGATGCGGCGGCGGAAGTCGTCCGGCAGCACGGCCGGATCGACGAGGCGCTCGAACAGGAGCTTGGGGTTGAGGTTCGAGACGACGATCGGCGCGCGGATGGTCGTGCCGTCCGAAAGCACCGCGCCGGCAGCGCGGCCCTTCTCGACGATCACCTCGGTGACGGCGGCATCGACGTGGATGGCGACGCCCTTTTCGGCGCAGGCCCGCGCCATCGCCTGGGTGATTGCCCCCATGCCGCCGATGGCGTGGCCCCACACCCCCTTCTTGCCGTTCACCTCGCCGAAGCAGTGGTGCAGCAGCACGTAGGCGGTGCCGGGCGTGTAGGGGCTGGCGTAGGCGCCGACGACGCCGTCGAAGCCGAGCGCCGCCTTGATCGGCGCGCTCTCGAACCAGCCGTCGAGATAGTCGCCGGCCGACTTGGTGAAGATCTCCAGCAGTTCGCGGCGCATGGTGAGATCGAGCCCGCGCATGCGGTTGCCGATCTTGCCCGCCTTGATCAGCTCCGGAAGCGCCGACAGCCAGCCGCCCTCGACGACGTTCGGTGGCGTCTCCAGCACGAGATCGCGCAAGAGGTCGGCGACGATGTCGAGGCGCTCGCCGTACGCGTCGAGCCTTGCGGCGTCCTTCGCCGAGAAGCGTGCGACTTCCGCCTTCGTGCGGCCGGGGCCGACGCAGAAGTGGCCGCCGTCTTCCAAGGGCAGGAAGTTCGACATCCGCCGCTCGACCACCTTGAGGCCGTGGCGGGGGAGGTCGAGGTCGCGGATCACCTTCGGGTTGAGCAGCGACACCGTGTAGGCGGCGACGGAGTTGCGGAAGCCCGGGTGGAACTCCTCCGTCACCGCCGCGCCGCCGACGACGCCGCGGCGCTCCAGCACCGTCACCCTCAGGCCGGCGGAGGCGAGGTAGTACGCGCAGACGAGCCCGTTGTGGCCGCCGCCGATGATCACCGCGTCGGTCATGGACCGCCCACCTGTGCCGAGACTATCGCTGAAAACGTCGAGAGGATCAGCCGAGCACGGCCGCCCGATGCTGGCTCCAGCCACGCGCGGGCTTGCGGTCGAGGCGCGTCTCCGGGATCAGCGCCCGCATCTTGCGGGTGAAGTTCCTGAGACACACCTCGCCCGAGCCGAGCGGGCCGACGGTGTAGCTCGACGAGCCCATGCCGGCCTGCACGCGGTTGATGAGGTCGGTGTCCTCGGCGTTGACCTGCCGGTTGATGCGCCAGTTGAGATAGCGCACCGCCTTCATCTCGCGGCGGTCGTCGGGGAGCGCATAGGCGATCTCGCGGATCATCGTCTCGGTCGGCGAGATCGGGATGAACTGCATGAAGTCGATCTGGTCGGGGTAGATGTCGAAGGCGACGTTCGGCCAGAGCTTGAAGTAGGTCCACAGGCGCTTGCGGCTCTCCGGCAGGTGGGCGACGTCGGGCATCCAGTGCTGGTAGGCGCGCTCGGAGCGGTTGCTCGACGGCTGGTCGCGCAGTTGCCCCCACATCTTGTCGACGAAGTCCTCCGCCTCGATGCCGTAGCCCTTGCCGAACAGGCGCGTCAGGCCGGGGTGGGCGACGGTGATGTGGAGGCCGTCGGAGTAGTTGTCGGCGACGTTCTTCCAGTTGACGGCGCGGGGGCGCAGCGTCACCCGGCCGAACGGCACGAGCTCCTCCATCCGGTAGGGCTCGAGCTCGTGGGCATAGGGCTTCATCATCTCGGCGACGCTCGGGCCGCCGCCCTCGAGGCGGATGAAGATGAAGCCGAAGAACACCTCCAGCTCCACCGGCGCGAGGCCGTGCTTGGCCGGGTCCATGCCCTCGAAGCTCGCGCGCTGCGGAATGCCGAGGAGCTTGCCGTCGAGGCCGTAGCTCCAGGCGTGATAGGGGCAGTTGAGGCGGCCGCCGCAGTTGCCGGAGGGGCCGTCGACGATGCGGGCGGCGCGGTGGCGGCAGACGTTGTGGAAGCCGCGGATGCGGTCGTCCTCGCCGCGCACCACGACGATCATCTCGCCGAGGAAGTCGAAGGTGTGGAAGTCGCCGACCTTGGGGATGTCGTTGAGGTGGCAGACCACCTGCCAAGAGGGGCGGAACACCGCCTCCTTCTCGACCTCGAAGAACTCGTCGTCGGTGTAGAGCCAGGCCGGCAGGCTGGTCTCGTCGGAGGCCGTAATCCCGGTGTTGGACTGCCCGGTATTGGATCCTGCCCCGTGACGCGACAGGGTCCGCGCGAACGCCGCTTCCGTCATGACGATCCCTCCCGCCGCGGCGACCCGCCGGCGAAGCCTAGCTGTAACTATACAAATGTATAGCAAACGGCGGGGGAGGGGGTCAATCGAGGCGGCGGGGGACGGATCGCAACAGGCGTGAGGTAGACCGGCGTGGCGGCGGTGTGCCGCCACGCCGGAGGT
>CAMDHY010000032.1 GCA_945898215.1 Pseudoxanthobacter soli DSM 19599
ACCGCCACCACGTTCAGACCAACCCCCGACAGACCCTCCAGCATGTCGAGAAAAGACCGCTCACCACCGAACCGCTCCCGGCCAACAACATGCGCAACAACCAGAACGCTCCCCAGCAAAGGATCGTAGGGCAGATGCCCGGGGAGCTCGCGAGGCTCGGAACCGCGGGGGAGCGGGGCGTTCTCGTCGACGGCGAAGGCGCGCCGGCCCTCGCTGCGGCCGTGCAGGAGATAGTGGACGAGCGGGTTCTGGCCGGACTCGGCGACGTCGGCGTTCGCGGCGAGGTAGCGGCGCACCGAGAAGGCGGGCGACGGATCGCGGCCCTGGCGCCAGCCGATCAGCAGGAAATGCTCGACGGGATCGGCCGCAGCGGCGTCGAGGTCGGGATTGGTCGCGCGGTAGAATGCGGTGTCGACCTCCGGCGCGACGAGGAAATAGTGCCGCGGGAACAGCCGCCGCAGCACCCACGTCCGCAGCCGCCGGCGCAGAGGGCCGGCGAGGCGGGGCGGGGCGGCGGCGTCGGTCATGGGCTTCTCCGGTCCACCGCGGGCGGCGGGCGCGCACCGGCCGGGTCGAGGGCCGAGGCGATGGCGATCGCGACGGCGTTCCGGGTTAAACGCCGCGGCGCCGGCAGGCAAGGCCGCGTGGTCGCAGACCCTCGCCGCACCGGGACGGCGGGACCGCAGATCGGCTGCCCCAGGTGGCCATCGCGGCCGAGGCGGCTATAACGGTCGGCGATGCAGGTTCCTCCCCTCGATCCGTCGGTGGCGCTGTTCCTCGATTTCGACGGCACGCTCGTCGAGATCGCGGCCCGGCCGGAGGCCGTCCGGGTCGACGCCGCCCTGCCGGCGCGGCTCGCGGCGGCGCGCGACCGGCTCGGTGGCGCGCTGGCCGTCGTCAGCGGCCGGCCGATCGCCGACATCGACGAAATGCTGTCGCCGCTGAGGCTCACCGCCGCCGGCGTGCACGGCCTCGAGGTGCGCGTCGATCCCGCCGCGCCGGTCACCGTCGCCGCCACGGCGGCGGGCCCGCTGTCGGCGGTCCGCGACGCGCTCGCCGCCAGCGGCCTGGCGGGGGCGGGGGTGCGCATCGAGGACAAGCGGCTGGCCCTCGCCGTCCACTACCGCGACGCGCCGGAGCGCGGCGGCGAGGTGCTCGCCCTGATGGCGGCGGTGATCGCCGCCCACCCCGCCCTGCACCTCGTCACCGGCAAGATGGTGGTCGAGGTGAAGCCGCGCGGCACCGACAAGGGGACGGCGCTTTTGAACTTTCTCGCCCGTCCGCCGTTCCTCCACCGCGTGCCGGTGATGATCGGCGACGACGTCACCGACGAGGACGCCTTCCGCGCCGCGCTTTCGGCGGGGGGACGGGCGATCAAGGTCGGGCCCGGCGACAGCCTCGCGCCGGAACGTCTCGCCGACGTCGCCGCCGTGCACGCACTGGTCGCCACGCTGGCCGGCTGACGGCACCGGTCGTCAGCGGGCCGTCATGCTTCGCGAGGGGGAATGACCGACATCATCCGATCCGCCGGCACCGCTTCTGCCGGTTCGCCGTCCACACGCCCGTCGCTGGCGCAGGCGTCGCTCGCCATGGGCCTCGTCGGCAACTGCTCCGTCGCCGCCCTGGTCGATCTCAACGGCCGCGTCGTCTGGTGGTGCCTGCCGCGCCTCGACGGCGATCCGGTCTTCCACGCCCTGCTCGGCTCGCCCGGCGACGATCCGCACGACGGCGCCTTCGCCATCGAGCTCGAGGGCCAGGTCGCCGCCGAACAGAGCTATCTCGAAAACACCGCCATCCTGCGCACCCGGCTCACCGCGGCCGACGGTGCCTCGATCGAGATCGTCGACCACGCGCCGCGCTACGAGCGGCTCGGCCGAATGTTCCGCCCGGCGATGCTGGTGCGCCAGGTCCGCCCGCTTTCCGGCGCGCCGCGCATCCGCGTGCGGCTGAGGCCGCGCTTCGAGTGGGGACAGACGCGGCCGCAAATCACCACCGGCTCGAACCACGTCCGCTACACCGCCGACGCCATCACCGTGCGGCTGTCGACGGACGCGCCGATCCCCTACGTGATGGCCGAGACGCCCTTCCATCTCGAGAAGACGCTCTCCTTCCTCCTCGGCCCCGACGAGACGCTGGCGGAGCGGCCCTTCGTGGCGGCGCGCACGCTCGTCGAGGAGACGCAGCACTACTGGCGGCAGTGGTCGCGCCGCCTCGCCGTGCCGCTCGACTATCAGGACGCCGTCATTCGCGCGGCGATCACCCTGAAGCTCTGCACGGTGGAGGAGACCGGGGCGATCGTCGCAGCCGTCACCACCTCGCTGCCGGAGGCGGCGGGCTCGGGCCGCAACTGGGACTACCGCTACTGCTGGCTGCGCGACGCCTTCTTCGTCGTGCGGGCGCTGAACGCGCTGTCCTCGGTCGAGACGATGGAGCTCTATCTCGGCTACCTCAACGAGGTCGTCACGCTGACGGCCGGCGGCCACGTCCAGCCGGTGTGGGGCGTCGGGCTCGAGCGCGATCTCGTCGAGCGCACGGCTGCGCTACCGGGCTACCGCGGCATGGGGCCGGTGCGCGTCGGCAACCAGGCCTACGAGCACTTCCAGCACGACGTCTACGGCAACATCATCCTCGGCGCCGCCCAGGCCTTCTTCGACCGCCGGCTGCTCCGGCCGCTCGGGGTCGAGGACTTCCCGCGCTTCGCGGCGATCGGCGAGCGCGCCTTCGCGGTCCACGCCGAGCCGGACGCCGGCATGTGGGAACTGCGGACGCGCGCCCGCGTCCACACCTCGTCGAGCCTGATGTCGTGGGCGGCCCTCGACCGGCTGGCGAAGATCGCCCGCCATGTCGGCCTCGACGCGACGACGTGGCAGACCCGCGCCGACCAGGTGCGCAACACCATCCTCGAGCGGTCGTGGAACCCGAAGATCGGCGCCTTCGCCGAGAGCTTCGAGGGCAAGGACCTCGATGCGAGCCTGCTCCTGATGGCGGAGGTCGGCATCATCGACCCGCGCGACCCGCGCTTCGTCTCGACCGTCGACGCCATCGCCCGCGAGCTGAAGCGTGGCCACCACATGTACCGCTATGCCGCCGCCGACGACTTCGGCGTGCCGCACACCGCCTTCACCGTCTGCACCTTCTGGTACATCGACGCGCTTGCCCGCATGGGGCGCAAGGACGAGGCACGCGAGCACTACGACACGCTGATCGCCTGCCGCAACCATGTGGGGCTCCTGTCGGAGGACGTCGATCCGGCGACCGGGGAGCTCTGGGGCAACTTCCCGCAGACCTACTCGATGGTCGGCATCATCAACGGCGCCATGCGGCTCAGTCGCGGCTGGGAGCAGGCGATATGACGGTCGCCGAGGCGGCGACCGTGCCGACGAAGCGCGGGGCGAAGGCGCGCGCCAAGGGGGTCGCTTCCCGGACGGCGCTCACGTCCGAGACGTCGGTTCCGTCCGACAAGGAGGCCGCCTCGGAGAAGGCCGACGCGACGGCGCGGGCGGAAGGCGGACGGCTGATCGTCGTCTCGAACCGCGTCGGACCCTTGAAGGATACCGGCCGCGCCGGCGGGCTCGCCGTCGCCCTCGTCGATACGCTCCGGCGTACCGGGGGGCTGTGGTTCGGCTGGTCGGGCGAGGTCTCGGAACAGGGCACCTTCGGGCCGCTGAAGTCCGAGACGAGCCGCAATGTCCGCCTCGCCACCCTCGACCTGTCGCAGAACGACCACGACGAATACTACGCCGGCTTCGCCAACCGGATGCTCTGGCCGCTGCTGCACTACCGGCTCGACATCGCCGATTTCGACCGTCGCTCGGAGGACGGCTACCGCCGCGTCAACGATCGCTTCGCCGCCCGCCTCGCGCCGATGGTGGAGCCGGGCGACACGCTGTGGGTGCACGACTACCACTTCTTCCGCCTCGCCGAGGGGCTGCGCGCCGCCGGGCTGCAGAACCCGATCGGCTTCTTCCTGCACGTGCCGTTCCCGGGGCCGGACATCCTGGCCGCGCTGCCGCACCACGTCGAGCTCCTGAAGGCGATGCTCGCCTACGATCTCCTCGGCTTCCAGACCGAGCGCGACCGCGACAACTTCGTCCGCTGCGTCGTCGAGGAGGTCGGCGCCCGCAATCTCGGCGACGGCGTGCTGGAGCTCGAGGGGCGCCGCACGCGGGTGGGCGCCTTCCCGATCGGCATCGATGCCGATGCGTTCGCCGACTATGCCGTCTCGCCGGAGGCGCGCATCAACCGCAAGCGCATGGAGAAGGCGCTCGTCGGCCGTCGCCAGATCATCGGCGTCGACCGGATCGACTATTCGAAGGGACTGAACGAGCGCTTCCGCGCCTTCGAGCGCCTGCTCGTCGACTTCCCCGAGCACCGGTCGACGGTGAGCCTCCTGCAGATCGCGCCGCCCTCGCGCGGCGAGCTCGAGGCCTACAGCGACATGCGCCGCCAGCTCGAGCGCGTCGCCGGCCACGTCAACGGCCGCTTCGCCGACATCGACTGGACGCCGATCCGCTTCCTGACGCGGGCGATGCCGCGGCGCGCGCTGGCGGGGCTCTACCGCTCGAGCCGCGTCGGGCTGGTGACGCCGCTGCGCGACGGCATGAACCTCGTCGCCAAGGAGTTCATCGCCGCCCAGGACCCGGAGGATCCCGGCGTGCTGGTGCTGTCCCGCTTCGCCGGGGCGGCGGAGCAGCTGAAGGAGGCGCTGATCGTCAACCCGTACTCGACGGTCGGCGTCGCCGAGACGCTGCACAAGGCGCTGGCGATGCCGCAGGACGAGCGCAAGGAGCGCTGGCGCGCGCTGTTCGAGCGCATCCGCGAACACGACGCGCACGCCTTCGCCGAAGGCTTCCTGGCGGCACTCGCGAAGGCACGCTCCTGACGGCGGCGGCGGCCGGGGGGCCGCCGCTCGCCTCAGGGACAGCCGCGCGTCAGGTGAGCAGCGACACGCGTCCGCTGGCGATCTCGTAGATGCCGCCGACGACCTTGACCTTGCCGCCGGCGATCATCCCCGACAGCACCGGCGAATCGTCGCTGAGGCGCGCCATCGCGTTGCGGACGTTCTGCGCGGTGGCGGCGGCGAGGAGATCGGGCGGGTTGCCCTCCATCGCCGTCTTCACCGCCGGAGTGATGTGGCCGATCAGCTGCGGCAGGTGGCCGGGCAACTCCGCGTTGTCCTTCACCACCTTGATGGCGGCATCGACGGCGCCGCACGAGGTGTGGCCGAGCACGAGGATCAGCGGCACGCCGAGCACGGCCGAGCCATATTCCAGGCTGGCGATGCCGTCGTCCGCCGCGACGTTGCCGGCGACGCGGACCACGAACAGGTCACCCGGGCCCTGGTCGAACGTCAGTTCCGGGGCGACGCGCGAATCGGCGCAGCTCAGGATGCTGGCGAAGGGATACTGCGCGGCGGCGCGCGCCGCGCGCCCGGCCTCGAAGTCCTTGTCGGTCGGCTCGCCGGCGACATAGCGGGCGTTGCCCTCGATGAGGCGCTGCAGGGCCTCGTCGGGCGGAATGGCGTTCGGCGCCTGCGCGAACGCGGGACGCAGGAAGGCCGGACCGCCTGCCAGGACGGCCGCGCCGGCGAGTGCCGCCGCACCGGTGAGAAAGCCACGGCGGGAAGCAAGGCGATGAGACGACGAACCACAACGCTCACACATCTTTTCATCCTTCGAGAATGACGGCCACGTCCCCCGCCGTCGGTGGCACAAGCTTGCGACCGCGTGACCTTAGCCTCGGGCGCTTCGTTTGCCACCCCAAAAGAATGTGAAAGTGCGGCAGCGCTGCATGAAAGTCTTGCGGCCGCATCACGTGTCTGTGCATGACGTTTGCGGCACGATTGCCTAGTGTCGTCGCCGCTGGGATGTCCGGGGGTCCGCCACCGGTGGAACGGCGCACGGGAGACGTCGCATGGCCGACTGGATCGGGACCAATCGGAACGACAAGCGCAGCGGGACGAAGTTCGACGATCGCATGAAGGCGCTCGAAGGCGACGACACCCTCTATGGCCTCGACGGCGACGACCTCCTGATCGGCAATGAAGGCAACGACATCCTCACCGGCGCCGATGGCGAGGACACGCTCTGCGGCAACGAGGGCGACGACACCCTCGAGGGCGGCGGCGAAGACGACGTGCTGCTCGGCGCCGAGGGTGGCGATGCCCTCGGCGGTGGTGACGGCCAGGACACGCTGGACGGCGCCGACGGCAATGACAACCTGTCCGGTGATGCCGGCAACGACAGCATGACGGGCGGCTCCGGCGATGATTCCCTGTCCGGTGGCGATGGCCAGGACACGCTGGACGGGGGCGACGGCAACGATGGGCTTTCCGGCGACGCCGGCGACGACGGCCTGTCGGGCGGAGCCGGCCGCGACTCCCTCTCCGGCGGTGACGGCGCGGACACGCTCGACGGCGATGACGGCAAGGACAGCCTGTCGGGCGATGCCGGCAACGACAGCCTGGCGGGCGGCGGCGGCGACGATTTCGCGTCCGGCGGCGACGGCAAGGACAACGTCGACGGCGGCGACGGTGATGATCGGCTGTCCGGCGATGCCGGCAACGACGCGCTGACGGGCGGCAAGGGCGACGACACGCTCGACGGGGGCGCCGGCGACGACACCCTGACCGGCGGCGACGGCAGCGACCTGTTCGTCGCCTCGGCCGGCACCGACCAGGTGCGCGACTTCACCACCACCGGCAAGAACGCCGACGTGATCGACGTCTCCGCCTACTTCTCCTCGCTCGAGGCGATGGAGAGCCAGTCGGTGACGTGGCTCGTCGACGGCCAGACAGTCACCTGGGTGATCATCGAGGCGAACGAGAACGGCCGGCCGACGCAGTCCCTGCGCATCCTCGACTACGACCTGTTCGCGGACGAGAATGCGAGCGAGCACTTCCTGTTCTCCGATGCCCCGAGCGCCCAGCGCGCCGTCGGGCGGGAGATCGCCCGGACGGGCGACGTCGCGTCGCCGCAGGACCTGCCGTTTCCGGTGCGCATCGATCTCTCCGATCGCCCCGACGTGTTCGTCGGCACGGAGTTCGCCGACCGGGTGCGCGGGTTCGCCGCCGACGACCGCCTGAGCGGCCGCGGCGGCGACGACGTGCTGTCCGGCGGCAGCGGCCACGACAGCCTGCTCGGTCTCGGCGGCGACGACCTCCTGAGGGGCGAGGCCGGCGACGACCAGCTCGAGGGCGGGCTCGGCGAAGACCTCCTCGACGGCGGCGACGGCAACGACCGCCTCGCCGGCGACGACGACGACGACGTGGTGACCGGCGGTGCCGGCGATGACGACGTCGACGGCGGCGCCGGCCGCGACCGCCTCGACGGCGGCGCCGGTGCCGACGAGCTGTCCGGCGGCGACGACGACGACGTCCTGAAGGGTGGCCTCGGCGACGACACGGCCCGCGGCGGTGCGGGCGGCGACCGTCTCGACGGCAGCCTCGGCAACGACGACCTCAGCGGCGACGACGGCAACGACAGCCTGTTCGGCGGCGAGGGCGACGACAGCCTCTCCGGCGGTGCGGGTGGCGACCGTCTCGACGGCAGCCTCGGCAACGACGATCTCAGCGGCGACGACGGCAACGACAGCCTGTCCGGCGGCGAGGGCGATGACAGCCTGTTCGGCGGGGCGGGCGACGACCGGCTCTTCGGCGACGTGGCCAGCGAAGGCAACGACAGCCTCGATGGCGGCACGGGCAACGACACCCTCAAGGGCTTCCTCGGCGACGACACCCTGCAGGGCGGCGACGGCGACGACGACGTCAGCGGCGACGCTGGCAACGACCTGATCGACGGCGGCATCGGCGACGACCGGCTCGACGGCGCCGTCTGCAGCGACACGCTGTCGGGCGGCGACGGCATCGACATCCTGACCGGCGACATCGGCAACGACGTCCTCGACGGCGGGGCCGACGACGACTTCCTCGACGGCGGCGTCGACAAGGACCGGCTGTCGGGCGGCGACGGCGACGACTTTCTCACCGGCGGCAACGGCCGCGACCGCCTCGACGGTGGCAAGGGCGGCGACGTCCTGCTGGGCGGGGGCGGCGACGACACCGCTTCCGGCGGCGCCGGCGACGACTTGATCGATGGCGATTCCGATGCCGGGCCGACCGAGGGCGGCGGGGGCGGCAAGGCGGCGAACGAACCCGGCAATGACAGCCTTTCGGGCGGCGACGGCAACGACATCCTGCTGGGGCTCGACGGCGACGATAGCCTGTTCGGCGACGCGGACAGCGACCTCCTGGAGGGCGGAAACGGCGCGGACTCCGTGTCCGGCGGCGACGGGGCCGACTCTCTCACCGGCGAGCTCGGCGACGACCGTCTCTTCGGCGACGCCGGTTCGGACGAGATCTCTGCCGGCGAGGGCGCCGACACAGTCGAGGGCGGCGGCGGCGACGACACGCTGTCCGGCGATGGCGACAATGACACGATCGAGGGCGGCGACGGCGACGACTACATCGACGGCGATTCGGACAACCCGCCCGGCGGTGGCGACGACCTCTTCGCCGGCTCTCCGGGAGACGGCCCCTTCGTCTACGTGCCGGGCGACGACAGGCTCTCCGGCGGAGACGGTGACGACACGCTGGCCGGTGGCGACGGCATGGACACGCTAGCCGGTGGCAATGGTCGGGACGACCTGATCGGTGGTGCCGACGACGATGTCCTCCGTGGCGAGGCGGGTGACGACGTCATCGACGGCGGTGCCGGCGACGACGTCATCAACGGCGGCGACGGCATCGATGACCTCTATGGCGGCCCGGGCGATGACATCTTCGTCATCCAGGGCATCGGCACCGACTACATCAACGACTTCCTGAGCGGTGACGATTTCGACCAGATCGATATGGGCGCCTACTTCAAGTCGTTCGGGCAGATGGTCGAGATCGCCGAGATCGTCGTCGTCGGCGAGGCGGGCACGACGGAGATCTATCTCGGCGATGAATTGCTCGTCAGCATCTTTGCTTACGACTTCTACAAGGACGGAGAGGTGGAGAGCCGCTTCCTGTTCTGACCATCGTGCGGCACCGCGAGGGGCAAGCGCCGCGCGCGCCGTGGTCGCATCGCCTCTGCGCCGCGCCTGCGCCGCTGTCACACCGCGGTCGCGATTGCGGCGGAGGCTGTCGACGATAGACCGAATCGCGCGGAAGCAGCGGCGGCGATCAACTGGTCAGACGGCGCCGCGCCAAAAACAACCCGTCGGGGAAGCGGAATTTCTGCTTGGCTCTGCTTGCCGGAACCGCTATGCCCGTTGGTGTGTTCCCCGAGACGGCGAGCGTCGCCATCGGTCGCTCCGCGAAGGCGGTAGCGCCCACGTATGTGCGTCGACGCCGTTCGCCGCCGCCGCCCGTCGGGCGAGGCGGGGAAGGCCAAAAATCCATAAAGTCGACGTCCCCGGTACGATCGACGTGCGAGCGAAACGATCGATTTCCTTGAGAATCGAGAGCCTTCCGAGAGGACGCATGAAGCGACAAGCGCGGCCGTTCGTGGTCGAGACGAAACGGAGCCGCAAGGCCCCGTCCAACCTGTGGGCCTCGACCCCGTTGCTGCAGCAGGAACTCGCCGCCGCATCGGCGCCCGAGCCGAAGGCCGAGGCGTTCTTCGCCGACCGGTCGAAGGATCAGGCGGCGGAGCCGGCGCGCCGCATCCTCCAGAGCCTGATCGTCGAGCCGCCGTCCCCGGTGCTGGCGGCGCTCGAGAGCGAGGAGGCCGAGGAAGCCGAGGCGACGCGCCGCCGTGCCGCCCGTGACGACGACGGCACGGCCGCCGTTCCCGCCCGCCGCGGACGGCCGCGCCGCATCGCCGTGGCCAGCGACAGCGTCGACGCCGACGCTCCCGCGAAGGCCGCACCGGCCCGTACCGTCAAGGCGGCCGAGGAGGCTGGCGCCCGCGTTCGCAAGCCGACCGGGCCGAAGACGGCGAAGTCCAGGCCGGCCGTGACGGCGAGTGCCGCCGTGGCGCCGGCGGCAGGCGTCGCCGAAGAGGCCGTAGCCGCATCAGCGGGTCCGCAGGCGGAGGCCGATGGCGGCACCGGCGCGCGCGCCAACCGCACCCGGGCGGCGCGCAACCCGGCGGCCGCGGCCCTCCTGCCCGGCGAACGCTGGAAGCGCCGCCTGCCGCAGCGGCTCTGGTAGGGTCGCCCACCCCGGCCGGCGATCACCGCCTGCGTCAAGCGCGGGCGGACAACGGCGATCGCGTCGCCAACGTCTCGCCCTCTCCCGGCGCGCCAGTCTGGCGACGTCGATCCGGCACGCCGCTGAGGCCCGGACGTCGACACCCGGGGGGTGCGGCGCGGGATGGCGAGGTCGAGCGCGGAGGCAAACGTCACGCCGCAGCGAGCGTGCACGAACGGCCCGGCTGCACCCATTCAGCCGAGAGGTCAGATATTGTCGATCTTCAGGACAGGCGCCGTCGCGGCGCGGGTGGCCCGGCACGCATCGGCGTCGGTGATGAGATCGATGCCGAAGGTGGGAATGATCTCCTTTAGCTTCGGCAGCCAGCCGCTCGCGGTGAGTTCGCCCGCAAAGCACTTCTGCAGCACTTCCATGGCGATGAACGCGGCGGTCGAGGCGCCCGGCGAGGCGCCGAGCAGGGCCACCAGCGAGTTGTCGGCGGCGGCGACGATCTCCGTGCCGAACTCGAGATCGCCGCCCCGCTTCGGATCCGGCTTGATGATCTGCACGCGCTGGCCGGCGACGGCGTGTTTCCAGTCGTGGCGGGCGGCGCGGGGGAAGAACTGCTGCAGGGTGGCGAACTGGTGCTCGGCGCTCTGCAGCACCTGCCCGATCAGGTACTCGCTGAGCGCGAGGTTGTCGCGGGCCACCGCGAGCATCGGGATGATGTTGCCGGGCTCGATCGAGCGGAACAGGTCGGTCAGCGAGCCGTGCTTCAGGAACTTGGTCGAGAAGCCGGCATAGGGCCCGAACAGCAGCGACGTCTTGCCGCCGATGATGCGCTCGTCGAGGTGCGGCACCGACATCGGCGGCGAGCCTTCCGACGCCTTGCCGTAGACCTTGGCGTGATGGCGGTCGACCACCGCCGGCACGTCGCAGCGCAGCCAGATGCCGCTCACCGGGAAGCCGCCGTAGCCGTGGCCCTCGGGGATGTCCGACTTCTGCAGGAGCGCGAGCGCGCCGCCGCCAGCGCCGATGAAGACGAACTTCGCGGAGACGGTTCCCTCGGTGTCGCCGGTGATGTCCTTAACGGTGATCCGCCAGCGCCCACCGTCCTCCCGCGCGAGCCCCTCGACGCGGTGCTTGTAGTGGACCGAGACGCCCGGCTGCCGCGTCAACTGGCCGACGAGGAGATGCGTCAGCGACCCGTAGTCGACGTCCGTGCCGGTGATCATCCGCGTCGCGGCGACCGGCTCGGCGGGGTCGCGGCCGTCCATGATCAGCGGCGCCCAGCTCGCGATCTCGGCGCGGTCCTCGGTGTACTCCATGCCGTGGTAGCAGTGGTGCGCCGACATCGCGGCGTAGCGCGCCTTCAGGAAGGCGACGTTCTTGTCGCCCCACACGAAGCTCATGTGCGGGCACGGGTTGATGAAGGCGCGCGGGTCCGGGATGGCGCCGTTGCGGACGAGATAGGACCAGAGCTGCCGCGACAGGTCGAACTCGGTGTTGACCTCCAGCGCCTTGGAGATGTCGACGCTGCCGTCGGGGCGCTGCGGCGTGTAGTTCAGCTCGCAGTTCGCGGCGTGCCCGGTGCCGGCGTTGTTCCAGGAATCCGAACTCTCCTGCGCGCAGTCCGCCAGCACCTCGTAGATGGCGATGCTCAGCGACGGGTCGAGCTCCTTCAGGACGGTCGCGAGGGTTGCGCTCATGATCCCGGCGCCGATGAAGACCATGTCGGGCGAGGTGGAGGCGGATGCTGCTGACATGACTTTGCTCACCGACCGTTCAAGCGGGTTTCTGATTGGGAACGAAGACCACGTCGACGCCGGGGGCGAGGATGACGTAGGCTCGGCGCCACGGCTGGTCGTCGACGAGCGTCCAGCTGTGGCCGCTGCCGGCGGTGTCCTCGGCGAGCAGGATGTCGCCGGGGCGTATGGTGAAGTGCTCGCCGCGTCGCGTCACGAAGTCGAGCGTGCCGCTCAGCGTCACGACGAACTGCCGGGCCGGGGCGTCGTGCCAGGCGAAGGTGCCGCCGGACTTCGTCTCGCGGAACGAGATGCTGGTGGCGGGTACCGTGCCGCTCAGGACATCGCCGCGCGCCCCGCCGGCGAGATCGATCTGGCCTTCCTCGAAGCTGGAATTGCCGTCCTCGGCCGTCCAGATGCGGACGCAGCGGATCATCTCGGGCCCCCTCCCTGTCTCCCGTTGTCGCGCTCCGACGACCGCCGCGCCCTGCCTGAGGCGCCGCCGAGACCCTCGTCGTCCATCGACAGCGGCATGATCGTGTTGTCGAACCGCACTTCGCCGACCCTGCCGGACCGCAACGCCGCCTGCTTCAGCGTCGTGACCTCGGCGATGTGCGCGGCGTTCTGGTAGCCGATCACCGGCGACAGCGCGGTGACGAGCATGACGCTTCCCTCGACTTACTGCTGGATGCGGTCGCGATTGATGTCGGTCTCCTCAACCGAGTATGTGCGGAACTTCTCGCAGCCTTCAGCTAGGATGTGCACGGAGGACGAGCAGTTGTTGATGATGATCGGCCGCATTGCGCCCAGCTCGAAGTTGCCCTGCGAGCCAGCGAAGGCATCGCCGGCGTCGTTACCGAGCGCCTGGATCAAGATCATCACGATTGCCTCGCACTGCGTCGAGTTGACCTTGCCAAGCATGATCGAGGGGCTGGCCGAGCTTGACGAAGCCTTGCAACCGCTCATGACAGGACCCACGATATCGCTTCAGCACCAAAATGCCTAGCATTGTCGGGCCGCCAAAGCCAGCGACACGGGCCGCCCCACGATGCCTCGCCGCCGCCGCTCAGGCGCGGACGTCGATCCCGCGCGCCGGATTGCGGCGCAGAATGGCGAAGTTGAGGGCGCCGGCGAACGTCACCCAGCACAGGTAGGGCACGAGCAGCCAGGCCGCGCCGGGGTGGATCGGATGGAAGGCGGCGATCGTCGCGGCGATCGACAGCCACAGGAGCACCAGTTCGCCGAACGCGAGATCGATGCGGCGCAGGCCGAAGAAGATCGCCGACCAGCCGGCGTTGAGCAGGAGCTGTACGCCGTAGATGGCGAGCGCCAGCCCGGCGCCGGCGAACCCCGCCTCGCGCCAGACCAGCCAGCCTGCGACCGAGATGGTCACGTAGAGTACCGCCCATGCCGGCGGAAACAGCCAGTTCGGCGGCCGCCACGGCGGCTTCGCCAGCCGCTCGTACCAGTCGCCGGGGCGGAAGTAGCCGCCGCTCGTCGCCACCACGAAGTTGGCGAGGACGAAGCCCGCGAGCCCGAGACCACTCTGCCAGTCCATGCGTCCTCCCCGCGCGGCCGCCCGGCCCCGGCCCCCACCTTAGCCGCGATCCGCTGCACTGCAACGCGGCGCGACTGGCCGCGGTTGCGGCGCTCGACGCGGCGGGGCCGCCGGGCGACGGCGGCGACGCGATTTCGCCGCGATCAATGGCATTGTGCAGGACGATGTCGATGATCCTGAAGGTCCTCGCGGGCGCCCTCGTCCTCCTCGTCGCCGCGCCCGTCGCGGTGTCCGCGGCGCTCTATGCCTTTGGCGACGGCCCGGCCGACTGGCGTGCCGCCGACCGCTCGAGCGCCGGCCTGCTGCCCCCGGCGGAGACGAAACCGGAGGCGGTGGTGCGGGTGTTCGCCGCCCGCACCGTGCGCTGGCGCGGCATCTTCGCCGTCCACAGCTGGATCGTCGTCAAGGACGCCGGGGCGGACGCCTACGAGCGCTGGGACTACACCGCCTGGGGCGAGCCGATCCGCCGCAACGGCTTCGTCGCCGACGGACGGTGGTTCGGCCAGATTCCGGAACTCGTCTTCGCCGCCGACGGGCAGGCGGCCGAGCGGCTGATCCCGCAGATCCGCGCCGCCATCGACGGCTATGCCCACCGCACGCTCGGCGACTACCGCGCCTGGCCGGGGCCGAACTCCAACACCTTCGTCGCCGCGGTTCTGGACGCCGTGCCGGAGATCGAGGCGACGCTGCCGCCGACGGCGATCGGCAAGGACTTTCCCCATGACGGCCGCTGGCTCGTGCCGGCCGCCGGCGGCACCGGTGCGAAGCTGCGGTTGGGGGGCTATGCCGGACTCACCATCGGCTGGCTCGAGGGCATCGAGATCGTCGTGCTCGGCAGCGTCGTCGGCCTCGACCTGCGCCGGCCGGCCCTGAAGCTGCCCGGCCTCGGCCGCATCGGCGTGAGCGCCGCCGCCTTCGCCGCCGACGGCCGCAGCTGACGCCGGCGGCCTCGCCCGCGCTTGCTACCGCGTCGCCGCGAGCACCGCCTCGACCGCCATGCCGATCGACAGGATGCGCCGGTCGCTGCCGCCGGCGCCGGCGATCATCAGCCCGACCGGCGCCGTGCCGGGGGCGTGGCAGGGCACCGACAGGGCGCAGCCGTCGAGGAAGTTGATGCGGTTCGTGTTGCGCAGGATCAGGACGTTCGCCTCGCCGTAGAGGGCGTCGTCGGCGACGAGCGGCGCGAGCGGTGGCGCCACCACCGCCACCGTCGGAAGCACCAGCGCGTCGAACGGCGCGATCCGCGCCTCCACCGCCGCGATCCAGGCGGTGCGCGCGTGCAGCGCGTCGACAAAGTCGGCCGCGGACATCGCCGAACTCCGCTCGATGCGCTGGCGGACGCGCGGGTCGTAGCGGGCACCGTCGCGGGCGATCAGCGCGCGATGCCAGGCCCACGCCTCCGCCCCCTGCACGCCACCGTGGGGGTTGATCCCGGCAAAGGTGGCGAACTCCGGCACGGCGAGCTCGGTGACGGCGACGCCCGCCGCCGACAGCGCCGACAAGGCCGCCTGGAAGGCTCCCGCCACCGCCTCGTCGAGACCCTCGAGCATCACCGTCGTCGGCACGGCGAGCCTGAGGCCACGGAGTTCCGCCGGCACCGGCAGGTCGCGCTCGTCGCCGGCGAGGATGGCGTCGATGAGGGCGCAGCACGCGACGCTCGGCGCCAGCGGGCCGATCGAATCGAGGCTGGTCGACAAGGGCAGCGTGCCGCGCGCCGGCACCCGCCGCGCCGTCGGCTTGAAGCCGGCAAGGCCGCAGAACGCCGCCGGGATGCGCACCGAGCCGCCGGTGTCGGTGCCGATGGAGGCCGCCGCCATGCCGTCGGCGACCGACACCGCCGCCCCGGACGAGGAGCCGCCGGGAATGCGGCCGGTGGCCCGGTCGTAGGGGTTCAGCGGCGTGCCGTAGTGCGGGTTGAGGCCGAGGCCGGAATAGGCGAACTCGGTCATGTTGGTGCGGCCGACCAGTACCGCGCCGGCGGCGATGAGCCGGGCGACGATGGTGGCGTGGCGCGCCGCCGGCGGCGCCTCCGCGAGCACGACGCTGCCGGCGCGTGTCGTCTCGCCGGCGATGTCGAAGAGGTCCTTCACCGAGATCGGCAGGCCCTCGAGAGGCGAGCGCGCCACCCCGGCGGCGCGAAGCGCATCGGAGGCGCGCGCCGCCGCGATCGCCCTGTCGCCGGCGTGGGCGACGAAGACGCGGGCGCCCTCGCCGGCAGGATCGCGGGCGCGGGCGACGGCCGCCTCGGCGAGCGCCTCGGCGGTGATGCGGCCGGCCGCGAGGGCGGCGGAAAGGTCGCTGAGCGTCTCGGTCATGGCGGGGACGTCCGATGCAGGGGGGCGGCGACACCGCGGCGCGCCGGGGCCCTTCATCGCATCCGCCCGCCCCGCCGTCATCCGGAACCTGCGCGCCACCCGGGTGACGAGGCGAACTCCGCCCCCTCAGCGCACGAGCGCGTTGCGCAGGCGCGTCATCTGGCGGTTCATCTCGCCGAGTTCGGCGGAGGACATGCCGGACGCCGCCAACAGGGCGTCGGCGAGGCAGCCGGCCCGCGCGCGCAGGGCGCGGCCCCCGGCGGTCAGGGCGACGATCACCTGGCGCTCGTCGTCGGGGTTGCGCGTCCGCTGCACCAGCGCCGCGGCCTCTAGGCGCTTCAGGAGCGGCGTCAGCGTGCTCGATTCCAGCGCCAGCGCGTCGGCGATGCCGCCGACGGTCTGCCTGTCCTGGCGCCACAGGACGTTGAGCACGAGGTACTGCGGATAGGTGAGGCCGAGCTCGTCGAGCAGCGGCTTGTAGGTCCGCTGGATCGCCATGCCGGCGGAATAGACGGCGTAGCAGATCTGGTCCTCGAGGGGCATCGGCCCCGTCGCATCATCGTCCACGGCAATCCCCACGGCCCGTCGCCGGCGTTCGAGGCGTCGAGGTACATATCGCGATAAAATTTACGCTCGACAAGCCTCGATCGGTTCGCGAAAAACAATATTGCGATAATAAATATTGAGATATTAAAAAGTCGGGACGCACAGACCGGACGAAGCGCCTCCCGAGGCTCCGCTCCGGCCCGCTCCCGACCCCCGCTCGCCGATCCCGCTTCGACCCGCTCCGCCTCGGCTGAGCGGGGCCGACCCGGTGCGCCGCGAGCCCTTTGACAAAAGGACGTTTCAGATGACGACCCCCTTCACTTCCCCCGCGGACGAAGATGTCCGCAGGCGCGCCGCCGACGATCCGGCGCGACGGACGGCCCACCCGAAGGCCCGGTACGACTTCATCGTCTGCGGCGCCGGCGCGGCCGGGTCCGTCGTCGCCGCGCGGCTGTCGGAGAATCCCGCCGTCGAGGTGCTGCTGATCGAGGCGGGCGGCAGCGACGAGGCCGAGACGGTGCTCGATCCGGCGCAGTGGCCGGCCAATCTCGGCACGGCCCGCGACTGGGGCTTCCAGGCCGAGCCGAACCCGCATCTGAACGGCCGCGCGCTGTCGATGTCGATGGGCAAGGGCCTCGGCGGCGGCTCCAGCATCAACGTCATGGTGTGGGCGCGCGGCCACCGCCGCGACTGGGACTTCTATGCGTCCGAGGCCGGCGACGCGGCCTGGGGCTACGACGCGGTCCTCGACCTCTATCGCCGCATGGAGAACTGGCAGGGGGCGCCCGACCCGCATTTTCGTGGCACCAACGGACCGGTCTGGGTGCAGCCCGCGGCCGATCCGAGCCCGGTCGCGCACGCGATGCTCGACGCCGCACGCGAACTCGGCATCCCGACCTTCGAGCATCCGAAGGGCCGCATGATGGAGGGACCCGGCGGCGCCGCCATCACCGACACGCTGGTACGCGACGGCCGCCGCCACTCGCTCTACCGCGCCTATGTCCGGCCTGTCCTCGAGCGGCCGAACCTGACGGTGCTGACCGACACGCTGGTCCGCCGCGTCGTCTTCGAGGGTCACCGGGCGACCGGTGTCGAAGTCGTCCGCAATGGTGAGGTGCTGACGATCGGCGCGCGCTCCGAGGTCGTGCTCTCGATGGGCGCGATGCAGACGCCGAAGGTGTTGATGCACTCCGGGATCGGCGACGAGGCCGAACTCGGCCGCGTCGGCATCAAGGTGCTGCACCACCTGCCCGGCGTCGGGCGGAACCTCCAGGATCACGTCTCGTTCGGCTGCATCTGGGAATACGCGGGGCCGCTTGCGCCCCGCAACTCCGGCAGCGAGGCGACGCTCTACTGGAAGAGCCGTCCGGATCTCGAGGCGCCCGACCTGTTGTTCTGCCAGGTCGAGTTCCCCGTCCCGAGCGACCGGACGGCGGCGCGCGGCGTGCCGGCGCACGGCTGGACGATGTTCGCCGGCCTCGCCCAGCCCGCGAGCCGCGGCCGCCTGCGCCTCACCGGCGCCGACCCGCTGGCACCGCTCGCGATCGACGCCAACATGATGTCGAAGCCCGCCGACATGCGCGCCGCCATCGCCTGCGTCGAGCTCTGCCGCGAGCTCGGCAACGCCCGGGCCTTCCGGCCGTTCGTCCGTGGCGAGGCGATGCCGGGCGACCTCAAGGGTGCGACGCTCGAGTGGTTCATCCGCGACGCCGCGGTGACCTACTGGCACCAGTGCGGCACCGCCAGGATGGGACGGGATGCGATGTCGGTCGTCGACGGCGCGCTCCGCGTCTACGGCATCGAGGGCCTGCGGGTCGCCGACGGTTCGA
This sequence comes from Pseudoxanthobacter soli DSM 19599, assembly GCA_945898215.1. Lineage (GTDB taxonomy): Bacteria > Pseudomonadota > Alphaproteobacteria > Rhizobiales > Segnochrobactraceae > CAMDHY01. The sequence continues at coordinate 18,111 of CAMDHY010000032.1, forward strand.
TCCTGCCGCGGGTCGCCACCGGCAATACCCAGGCGCCGTGCGCCGTCATCGGCGAGCGGGCGGCGGCGATGCTGCGGAGCGCCCACGGCCTTTGACGGGGCCGGCGAAAGCGCGCCGACGCCGCGGGCGGGGGCGCGCCACCCGCCGGGGGCACTCCCCCGCGGGACCCACCGGCCAGATCGACCGCGGCCACCTCGGCCGTCAGGGCTTCGCCGCCCTGCCGAGTTCGCGGGCGAGGCCGACGAAGGCCTTGAGGGCGGCCGAGGGGTTGCGCCGGCCGGGATAGTAGAGGCAGAGGTCGCCGAAGGGCGGCGTCCAGTCGTCGAGGAGGCGGACGAGCCGCCCTTCGGCGACGTCGTCCCGGACGTTCTGCTCGAGGAAGAGCCCGATCCCGAGGCCCTCGAGGACGACGGCACGGGCGAGGCTCGCCTCGTCGAGGGTGATCGGCCCCTCGACGTCGATCTGCACGGTCTCCCCCTGTTTCTCGAAGGGCCAGCGGAACAGCGCCCCGTTCGGCAGGCGGACGCGAACGCACGGATGCCGCAGGAGATCGGCCGGGGTGCGCGGTGTCCCGTGCGCGCGCAGATAGCCGGGCGCGGCGACGGCGGCGTAGCGCTGCGGCATGCCGAGCGGGACGGCGATCATGTCGGCGGGCACGAGGTCCGCCCGGCGCACGCCGAGATCGAAACCGTCCGCGACGATGTCGACCAGGCGGCCCTCGGTGACGAGATCGACGTGCACAGCCGTATGGAGACGCAGGAAGGCGACGACGAGCGGCGAGACGATCTCGCGCGCGCCGGCGGCAAACGCGTTGATGCGCAGCGTCCCCGACGGCGTCGCCTGGTGGGAGCGGACGGCGTCCATGGCGCCGTGGATGTCCCGAAGCGCCGGCGCCACCTGCTCGACGAAGGCGCGACCGGCGTCGGTCAGGGCGACGCTGCGGGTCGTGCGGTTGAAGAGGCGAACGCCGAGCTTGCCTTCGAGCTTCGCCACGGCGTTGCTCAGCGCCGTCGTCGACAGGTCGAGCGCCAGCGCCGCGGCGCGGAACGAGCCCGTGCGGGCGATCGTCACGACCGCATCGAGCTCGCCGAGGCCGGGTCGGTACATCGGAGATCATCCCATTTCTCGAAATAATACATCCCGCTTTGTCGCGCTTATCGTGATGGATGTCGAAGGCTAAATCGGGAGGGAGAGACACCCGAGCCGGGAGAACCACCATGATGTTGCCTGCCCCCCTTCGAGCCTACTTCGACGCCGACCAGGCCGGCGCCGACACCGCCCCCCTCGGCGCCTTCGCGCCGCAGGCCACGGTCCGGGACGAGGGCAAGACCCACGTCGGCCATGACGCCATCGCGGCGTGGTGGCGGGCCGCCAAGGCCCAGTACGGGCACACGGCCGAGCCGCTCGAAGCCACCGAGGACGGCCGCCGCACCCGCGTCCGCGCCCGCGTCACCGGCGACTTTCCCGGCAGCCCGGCCGACCTCACCTTCGCCTTCCGGGTCGAGGGCGGCCTGATCACCGCTCTGGAGATCGGCGCATGAGCGACTTCCTGAAGCTCGAGGAGCGGACCGCGCTCGTCACCTCCGGCACCCGCGGCGCCGGCGCTGCGACTGTGGCGCTCCTGCGCGATCTCGGGGCGCGCGTGCTGACCTCGGCCCGGTCGCGGCCGGCCGACATGGTCGACGACCTCTTCGTCGAAGCCGACCTCACCACCGCCGCCGTGCGCGACCGGCTCGGCGACCTCGACATCCTCGTCCACGTGCTGGGTGGCTCGTCGGCCCCGGCGGGCGGCTTCGCCGCGCTCGGTGACGCCGACTGGGCGCGGGAGCTCGACCTCAACCTGATGCCCGCCGTCCGGCTCGACCGGGCGCTGGTGCCCGCCATGGCGGCGCGGGGACGCGGCGTCGTCGTCCACGTCACCTCGATCCAGGCGGCTTTGCCGCTGCCGGAGGCGACGACGGCCTATGCGGCCGCGAAGGCGGCGCTCTCCACCTACAGCAAGAGCCTGTCGAAGGAGGTCTCGCCGAAGGGGGTGCGGGTGGTGCGCGTCTCGCCGGGCTGGATCGCCACCGAGGCGGCCGAGCATCTGGTGGAAAGGGTCGCGGCCGACGCCGGCGTCGACCGCGACGCCGGGCGGGAGATCATCATGCGCTCGCTCGGCGGCATCCCGCTCGGCCGGCCGTCCACGCCCGCCGAGGTCGCGAACCTGATCGCCTTCCTCGCCTCCGACCGCGCCGCAAGCATCACCGGCGCGGAGTTCGTCATCGACGGCGGCACGATCCCGACGGCGTGAGCGGCTCGGGTTCGTCTGCTTCGACCCGACGTCGGCACGGCTCGGCTAGCCCCGCTCCGCACGAGCCCTGGCGAGAGCCTGCCGGACGACCGCGTCGACACGCCCGTCCTGCATCTGGGCGACGTTGAAGCGCATGAAGTCGGGCGCGCTCTGGCCGACGCTGAAGACGTTGCCGGGCGCGAGGATGACGTCCTCCCGCAGCGCGTCCCGGGCGATCGCCGCGGCATCAGTGCCGTCCGGCAGCCGGCCCCACAGGTAGAAGCCGCCGCGGGGCGTCACGAAGACCGCCACTCCGAGGTCGGCCAGGCGCCGGGCCGCCTCGCGCCGCGCGGCCGAGAGGCGCCGGCGCAGCGCCTCCATGTGCCGGCGGTAGGCGCTGTCCATCAGGCTGTCGTGGATCAGCCGGACCGCCACCGGGCTGGCGCCGCCGAAGTTCGTGGCGACCTGCAGGTCGACCATCGCCTCGATCCAGTCGGGCCGCGCGGCGACATAGCCGCAGCGGACGGAGGCCGACAGCGTCTTCGAGAAGCTGCCGATGCGGATGACGTTGACGAGACCGTCGAGGGCGGCGAGCCGCGGCGACGGCTCCGGCTCGAACTCCGAGAAGATCTCGTCCTCGACGATGACCAGCCCGCGGGCGGAGGCCGCGGTGAGCAGGCGGTGCGCCGTCTGGGCGCCGAGCGTCGCGCCGGTCGGGTTGTGGATGGCGGCGTTGGTGACGTAGAGGCGCGGCTGTTCCGCGGCGAGGATCTCGGCGAAGCGCGCCGGATCGGGGCCCGTCGCCGTGTAGGGCACGCCGACGATCCGCACGCGGTGGGCCTGCAGCAGCGCCTGGAAGTTGAAGTAGCAGGGGTCGTCCACCAGCACGGTGTCGCCGGGCTTCAGCAGGAACCGGCAGACGAGGTCGATCGCCTGCGACCCCGACGGCGTGAGCAGGATCTGCTCGGGATCGATCTCGAGGCCGCCCGCCGCGCCGCGCCGCGCGAGCCATTGCCGCATCGGCAGCGCGCCGCGGGCGTTGCCGTAGTCCGCGAGGAGGGCGTCCTCGACGCGCGCGAGCTTGCGGATGGAGCGCCGCAGGATCGCGTTCGGCATCCAGTCGGCGGGGAGCCAGCCACAGCCGGGCTTCAGCGCCGCCGGAGCCGCATCGAGGGACTGCCGGGACACCCAGAGCGGGTCGACCGCCCGGTCCGCCCGCACCGGCAGCGCGTTCACCGCCGGCGTGACGGCGCCGGCCGAGACGTAGAAGCCGGAGCTGGGGCGCGACAGCACGGCGCCCTCCGCCACCAGCCGATCATAGGCCTCGACGACGGTGGACGGCGACACCGCAAGCGTCGCGGCGAGGCTGCGGATCGAGGGCAGCCTGTCGCCGCGGCCGAGCGCGCGGCTCGCGATCCGGCCGCGGATCGCCTCCATCACGTCACCCGTCCGCCCCGCCGCCCGCGCCATGGCACCCTTCTCCGACTGTATGGATCAGGCTAGCACACAGTTCCGTGCTGATCGTACCGACTGTTGCTGGAGCGCGACCGGCCGGCCGCCTATCCCTCACGCTCCTCCACCAATGGGCGAGCGCATGGAACGGACATCGAAGGGATGGGGAAGCGGCCTGATGGGGGTGCTGATCTTCAGCGGCTCGCTGCCGGCGACCCGGGTCGCACTCGCCGGTTTCGATCCGACCTTCCTCACCGGCGTCCGCGCGGTGATCGCCGCCCTGCTCGCGGCCGCCCTGCTGGCCCTCCTCCGGCAGGCGCGGCCCCTCCGCTCCGACCTCGGCGCGCTCGCGGTGGTGGCGCTCGGCGTCGTCGTCGGCTTCCCGCTGCTGACGGCGCTGGCGCTCCGGCACATGACGGCGGCCCACGCGATCGTCTTTGTCGGCCTGCTGCCGCTCGCGACCGCGATCTTCGGCGTGCTGCGCGGCGGCGAACGCCCGCGGCCCGGCTTCTGGATCTTCTCGATTGCCGGCAGCGTCACCGTCGCCGGTTTCGCGCTCTCGCGCGGCGGCTCGGGCTCGCCGGTCGGCGACCTCCTGATGGTGGCGGCGATCGCCGCCTGCGGCCTCGGCTACGCGGAGGGCGCCGTGCTGTCGCGGCGTCTCGGCGGCTGGCAGGTGATCTCGTGGGCGCTGGTGCTGGCGCTGCCGGCGATGGCGGTCGTGGCGCTGGCGACGTGGCCCGGGAGCGTCGGCGACGTCGGCGCGCCGGCCTGGCTTGGCCTCGCCTACGTCTCCGTCTTCAGCATGCTGGTGGGCTTCGTCTTCTGGTACCGCGGCCTGGCGCTCGGCGGGATCGCCAAGGTCGGCCAGCTGCAGCTTCTGCAGCCCTTCTTCGGGCTGGCGCTGGCGGGGCTGCTGCTCGGCGAGCCGGTGGCGCTGAAGATGGTCGCGGTCACCGCCGTGGTCGTCCTGTGCGTCGGCGGGGCCAAGCGGTTCGGCTGACGGCCCGGCGATCGACCGCCGACTGACGCCACCGTCGGGCGGAGGTCGCTCGCCCCGGGGGGCCAGCGTCGTGGTCGCGCGGTGTCCGACCAGATTCTCACAATGGGAAAAATACGGGCCGAGCCCCCCGGCTTTCTCTGGCAGGCTCGTCGTCTGACATTCGCGCGGGGGAGCGGCGCGGCAAGAGCCGAAAAGGTCGTGGCAACGTCAAATGCCGGCATCCGATGTCAGCCCTCACAATGGCCACGGCGACAGTGGATCCGCAATGGGCGGTTATAGAGCGTCGGCACCTTGCAAGGCGCGCCGGAACTCTCTTCTGGCGAAATCTCGACGCACGAGCGCGCCGCCTGCCGGTCAGCGAGGCGCCGCCGCACGTGTGCATGATCACCGGCAAGCCGGCGACGAGCGTTTCTACTCCCGCCCGACGGACGCTGCACGCAGGCCTGTGCCGTCTGAAGTCGGATCCCGAAACCCGGGTCTGGCAGCGCGAATTGTCCCGACGCGGAGCGGCATCGAAGGCGCGCTTCGGGCTGGCTGAAGCAAAAGGGGAGGAATAAATCCTTGAAATACAATAGCCCCTATTCAACCGCCTCGTATGGCGCCCAGGCCAAGGACTGGGAACAGGGCATCGACTACAGCCGCTTGTCCAAGGAGCGTCTCAGGCGGGCGCAGGCGGCGATCCGGTATGCCGGTCTCGGCGGCGTGCTGTGCTTCAACTTCGACAACATCCGCTACGTCACCGCGACCCACATCGGCGAATGGGCCCGCGACAAGTTCTTCCGCTACGCGCTCTGCCCGGCCGAGGGCTCGCCCTTTCTCTGGGATCCCGCGCCGCCCGCCAAGCGCATCTCGTCGCCCTGGATCGCCGACAATGTCGCGGCGCCGATCACGACCATGCAGGGCGCCATCCCGCCGGGCATGAACGTCGCGCGCGACTTCGCGCGGCAGATCAAGAAGGCGCTCGTGCACTACGGCATCGACAAGGAGCCGCTCGGCATCGACATCATGGAACTCGGCATGATCCGCGCCCTGGAAGCCGAGGGAGTGGAGGTGGTCGACGGCCAGCAGGCGCTTCTCGACGCCCGCGAGATCAAGACCGGTGACGAGATCGAACTCTTGAAGATGGCGGCGGCCATGGTCGACGCCACCTATGTGGACATCGCCCGCGCCATCCGTCCCGGCACCAAGGAAAACGAGCTGGTGGCGATCGCCAACGACCGGCTGTTCCGGATGGGTTCGGAGCGCGTCGAATGCGTGAACTCGGTATCCGGCCGCCGCGGCCGGCCCCATTCCCACACCTTTTCGGACCGGATGATCCAGCCCGGCGACATGATCTTTCTCGACATCATGCATTCGTTCAACGGATACCGCACCTGCTACTACCGAACCTTCATCTGCGGCGAACCCAACAAGCATCAGGTCGACGCGTATGAGACCGCGTCCAAGTGGATCAGCGCCTCGATCGACATGATCCGGCCCGGCGTCACGCCCGACGAGGTGGCCGCGGTGTGGCCGGATGCGCACGAATTCGGCTATCGGGACGAGGAGGAGGCGTTTCTCCTGCAATACGGGCACGGCGTCGGGCTGTCGCTGTGGGAACGGCCGATCTTCTCGAAACGCTTCCGCGGCCAGAACACCTCGCTCAAGGAGGGCATGGTGTTCGCGCTCGAGACCTGGAAGGGCGCCGAGGACGGTTCCGGGGCCGCGCGGATCGAGGAGGAGGTGGTCGTCACCAAGGACGGGTGCGAGATCATCACCAACTTTCCATCCGACAGGCTGATCTCCTGCGGCCTGCCAGGCTGTGAAGTCTTCTGATGCGACCGTCCCATGGCTATTGAAGCGACGGGGGGCGACCCGGCATCGCCACGGTTTCCCGTCACGCTGGTCACCGGCTTCCTCGGAAGCGGCAAGACGACGATGATCAACGCCGCCCTGAAGGCTCCCGAGCTGAGCAATGCCGTGGTGGTCGTCAACGAGTTCGGCGAGGTGGGGATCGACCATTCGCTGGTCGCCAGCTCGAGCGACGCCGTGGTGGTGCTGGAGAACGGCTGCCTCTGCTGCACGGTGCGCAGCGATCTCGTCTCGACGCTCAACGAGCTCTATCAGGCACGGCTCGCCGGGCGCATCGCACCCTTCGAGAACGTCATCATCGAAACGTCCGGCCTCGCCGAACCGGGACCGGTTCTGCAGGCCTTCCTGTCCGAACCGACGCTGGACGGGCTCTATCGGGTGGCGAGCGTCCTGACGCTCGTCGATGCCGTCAACTGGGAGCAAACGAGCCGCAACCACGACGAGGCGGTCCGCCAGGTCGCCCTCGCCGACCAGGTCCGCGTCACCAAGATGGATCTGGCCGCCGCCGGGACCGCGGAGGGGGTGCTCGCCGAGCTCGCGCGCCTCAATCCCACGGCCGATATCAGGCCGATGTCATGGGACACCGCCGAAATCGCGGCGTTGCTGACAACGAAAGGCTTCGACGCGGCCGATGGCAGCGCGGACCCGCGACCGTGGCTGTCGCTGCCCCGCTACGAGGCGGCCGGGGAACACGACCATGTCTGCGACGAGGATTGCGCGCATGATCATCACGGCCATCACGGCCACGACCATCTCTCGGTCAAGCAGATCGAGACCTTCGTTCTCATCCGCAACGAGCCGGTCTCACGCGCCGAGCTGCAGTTCCTGCTGGACGGCATCGCGCAGAATCTCGGCCCAGGCCTCCTGCGCGTCAAAGGCCTGGTCGATGTCGCGGAGGAGCCCGGCCGTCCGGCCGTGATCCAGGGCGCGCAGCACCTCCTGCACACCATGACATGGCTCGACCGCTGGCCGGACGATGACCGGTGCACGCGCGTCGTCTTCATTACCCAGGGCATCGCGCGCGACGGCCTGCGCGACGTGATCGAGATGCTCGACCGCATGGCCGCCCGCACTTTCGCGGCGCGCGAGAAGGCGAGAGCCAAACGGGAAGCCCTCGCTTCTCAGTAGTAGCCGGCGTCGCGCATCACCTTGTCGATGCGGGCCTCGGCCTGCGCCAGGGCGGTCGTGTCCGACCGCTCGCCGGTCAGCGCCGCGTAGATCTCGTCGCCGAGGATCTGCTCGATGGCGTGATATTCCGGCACGGGCGGCCGCTGCCAGTTCTGGAGCTTGTTCTTCTTCGCCAGCCGGTCGACGAAGCGGACGATCGGCGTCGAGGCCGCGGCCTCCGGGTCGGCGCTGACCGAGAAGCGCGGCGCCACGGGGAAACCGTTCTTCACATATTCCTTCATCGCCGGCGGGGAGGCCATCCACGCGATCGCCTCGAACGCCAGCTTCGCGCGCTCCGGCGGCAGCGACTGCGGGACCATCAGGAGGAAGCCTCCGATCGGGCTGACGCTCGACCCGCCCGGACCGTGGGGGTGAGCGAGATACTCGACCTTCCGCTGCACCACCGACCGGATGTCGTACTCGAAGCGGGCGGCGCGCATGGTCCAGGTGTAGGCCATCGCCGCGTGGCCGGTCATGAAGTACTCGAGACCCCTGTTCCAGTCGATGCGGAGGATGTCCGGCGGCGAGATCGACAGCAGGCGGTGCATGAAGTCGAGCGTCTTGTGGCCGGCCTCGCTGTTGAGCCGCGGCCGCAGCTGCTCGCCGGACAGCTGCGAATAGTCGAGATGCAGCCGCGTGGTCGGCAGGTTGATGACGGCGCTGCCGCAACACGCCATGAAGAACATGAAGGTGTGTGCGATCGGCATGCCGCGCGCGGCGTTCCACACCACGCCGTAGAGACCGCGACGGGGCTGATGCAGGTGCCGGCCGACCTCGATGACCCGCTCGAAGCTCGTGGGATGTGGCAGCTTTTCTGCCTCCATCAAGTCCCGGCGGATGGCGAGCGTCTCGACGGTGCAGTAGATCGGAACGCCGTACTGGATCTTGTCCCATGTGCCGGTCGCCCAGATGTTGGGATGGAAGTCGAGCGGGTTGATGCCGCTCTTCTCCAGGATCTGGGTCAGAGGCTGACCGACGCCCCGCTTCACCGCCTCGCCCAGCCAGGGCATGTTGACCGCAATCACATCGTACCGGCTGCTGCTGCGGGCTGCATTGGCGAACACTTCCTCGCGCAACTGCGGCAGCGGCAGGAGCGTGAAGTTCTTTCGCGACGACAGCTTGGCGCGGAAGTCCGACCACATGTCGCGCATGGAGGCGAAATAGTTGTCGTCGTGCAGCAGGAACGTCAGATCCTGTCCCGCGTCCTGCCGGCTTTCCATGATCTCGAGCGGTGGGATGATCTGGCCCGCAAAGTAGGAGCCACCGAAATAGTAGTCCTCGTCGTCGTCCTTGCCGCCTGTCAGCCCGAAAGTATCGGCAAGAAGGGCCTTGATCTTGCGGGCGTACTCGGTGAAGTTCTCGACCATCTCGCAACTGGGAACGACATAGAAGGTCTTTGAGCCCGGGTTTTTTTCCCGTTTCTCCAGCACGCCGCTCTCGATCAGACGGTGGATGCGCCGCAAGGCGCTGGCGAAGGGCACCTCGGCGGCGTGGGCGAGCGACGACATCGTCACCGGCTGGCCCCGGAGATGGCTTCGCATCAGGAAGAGCACCATGTTCCAGTTCTGGTCGGGCTCGGCGATTGGGAGGAGCTGGTCGTAGGGCCGCCGCATCCGCTCCAGGAAGCTGATGATGCGGAGCAATTCGTATTCGGTCATCGGCTCCGGCCTCCCGCGGCCATGAGGTTGTCGAAGGGTGGGCCATCGGGGCCCGAGCCGGGCCCCTCGCCTTTGCGAGCGGCAACGTGCCGCCTCCCTGGTGGGGTCGGCGGCCGTGAGATCCGCTCGCCGGCCCATCCCTTTATCAGAATGAGAATGCTGCGCGGGTCCGTTCCCGGAGGTGCGGCCTCATTCCCGCGGAAAGGCGGGTGGCGCTCGAGTGCGATCAGGCTCCGTTCGAAGCCGTGGCTCGATCGGGCTGAATGAGGTCGACCTCCACATCGGCCACGGGGGCCCGGCCCGCCGGAAGCGCGCGGGCCTCGCAGCGGCCGAAGTCAGGCCCTGATGCTGCGGAACAATCTCGCCCTGCGCGGACTGGCGAAGCCTGTCCTCACGTCATCGCATGCGCCCGTGCGCGTCGTCGGCGCCATCGCGGCCATCGACCCGAGCCGTCGCAGCCCCCCGCGACCAGGCTCAATCCGGCGAACCTCCGCCCGGGCCGGCCTTCGACGCCCGGTCGCCACGGTCGTGGTCGTTGGTCTCGGGCTTGGCGCGCCACAGGCGGTGCGGCGACGTGCTCTCGTAGCCGAGCTTCTCGAAGCTCGCGATCTCCAGGATCTGGCCCCAGGGCGCCCGGAAATAGATCCAGTCGAACCCGGCGAGGGGGCCGCTCTCCACCCGGTTCGGACCTTCGAGCATCTCGACACCCTGGAGGCGGAGCCGCTCCGCGGAGGCGAAGACGTCGTCCACCTCGAAACACAGGTGCATGCCGCCGACTTCGGACGAACGCCTGGCCGGCGCCGTCTTGTCTTCGCCTTCGTACTCGAACAGCTCGACGCTCGTTCCCTCCCCGCAGCGCAGGAACACGAGGTCGCGGATGCGCGATTGCGCGGCGGCGCCGAGCCGGTTCTTCATGAAGGTCTCGTCGACGTCGAAGGCGCCCGTGCGGAACACCTCGATCGCGCCGAAGACCGCCTTGAAGAAGGCGATGCCTTCCTCGAGGTCCGGCACCGTTATGCCGATATGGTGCATCCCGTAGATTTTCTCGGCCACCTGCTCCTCCCGCTTTTCCCGCTCGAGCGAGCGCCCCCGTCCCGTCTTCCCGTGTTCGCCCTCAGTGGGCCGCCCGCCTGCGCACGGCCGAGTAGATCAGGGCGGCCACGAGGATCAGAAGGCCCTGGAACAGATACTGGTAGGTCTGGGTGAGACCGAGGAAGGTGACGGCGGCGAGGACCTCGGTCAGCAGCACGGCGCCCAGCACGGACCCGATGAAGGTCCCGCGGCCGCCCGAAAGGCTGGTGCCGCCGAGGACGACAGCCGTGATGCTCGCCAGCGTGTAGTTGACGCCCTGGCGCGGATCACCGACGCCGATCTGCGTCATCAGCATGATCGCCCCGAGCGCCGTGAAGAGGGAGCAGGTGACGTAGCCACCGATGAAGGCGAGGTCCACACGGGTGCCGATGCGTCGCGCGGAGTCCTCGTCGGAGCCGATTGCCCGGAGCCGCCACCCCGCCTTGGTGCGGCGCAGCACATATTCGGCGACGATCGCGGTCGCGACCAGAACCAGGAACGCGACCGGGAACGGGCCCCATTGCCAGTTGATCCAGTCGGTGACGGGATAGCTGATGTACCCGTCCGGATTGTCGCGCAGCAGGAAGCTGAAGCCCTGGATGGCGATGTACATGGCAAGCGTCGCGGCGATCGGCGTGAAGTTCGCATAGCGTATCAGGATGCCGTTGACGGCACCGGTGACAAACGCGCCTCCGAACATCAGGAGGAAGCCGATCGCGATCACCAGCGCCGACTTGTCTTCGTTGACGAAGAACGACGCGACCACGACGAGGAAGCCGGCCAGCGGCCCGACGGACAGGTCGATGCCGCCCATCAGCAGGGCGACCGTCTGCCCCATCGCGATGAACCCGAGCGCCGTCGCGAGAAGGAAGATGTTGTAGATATTGTAGGCAGACAGAAAGTTATCGTTCTGGCTGTAGACGTAAAGCCCGAGCAGGATCGTCACGAGCGCCAGCGGAACGGCCGGCGCATTGTCGGACTGCACGAAGTGCCGCAATCCGCCGGGGCGCGAAGCAGTGGCATTGGGAGGGCTTTCCCTGACATGCGTTTCCGCGCGCACGGCCGCTTCGACGATCCGCGCCTCCGTGACATCTTTCCCCGTGAGGGTTTCGACGGCGTGGCCGCGCGACAGCACGATGACCTTGTCGCACAGGCCCTCGAGTTCAACCGCGTCGGACGAGTTGACGACGACCGGCGTTCCCGCCTCCGAAACGTCGCGCAGGATGCGGTAGATCTCGAAGCGCGCGCCGACGTCGACACCCTGCGTCGGCTCGTCCGCGATGATGAGGCCGGGCTCGGACAGGAGCGCCCGGGACATCACCACTTTCTGCTGATTGCCGCCGGAAAGCGACAGGATCGGCGCCTCCAGTCCCGGCGCCTTGACCGCCAGTTCGCCGAAGATCGCCTTGACCTGGTCCGCTTCTTTCCTGCCGTCGACGATGCCGCCGGTCGCGAACCTCTCCAACGCCGAGAATGTCGCGTTCTCGCGCACCGTCAGCCCGCTCGCAACCCCTTCGGTGTGCCTGTCGGAGGGCATGAAGGCCGCTTCGTGCAGCAGTTCGGAGGGGCTCAGCTGTCGCCCGTGCAGCGTGACCGCGCCGGTGGCGGGGTGCAGCCCCGCCAGCACCCGCATGAGTTCGGACTGGCCGTTGCCGGCGACCCCGGCAATGCCGACGATCTGGCCGCGAGCCACGTCGAAGCTGACGTTGGTCACCCCTCTCGCGGTCAGTCCGGTCGCCGAAAAGGCGATGTCGCCACCGTCACGCGGAGATTTTGGAGGGAAGGCGGACTCGAGCGTGCGCCCGACGATGAGGTTCACGAGGTCGGCGTCGCCGATGTCCCCGACAGGCGCAGAGCCGCGCACGCGCCCGTCCCGCAGAACCGTCACGTGATCGGCGATCCGGCGGAGTTCCGCCAGGCGGTGCGTGATGTAGATGACTGCAGTGCCGGACTTCACCAGGTCCTGGATCCGGGCGAACAGCATGTCGGTCGCGTCCTGGTCGAGGGACGCCGTCGGCTCGTCGAGGATGAGGATTTTCGGTTTGAGAGCGAGTGCCTTGGCGATTTCGAGCAGATGCTTCTGCGCCACGCTGAGGCCCCCGGCGCGCATGCGCGGCGGCACCTCGAGGCCGACGCCCGCCAGCATGCGACGGGCGGCTTCCGGAGGCGATGGGCGGGAGAAGAGCGCGGCGGGCAGCGCCACCCGCAGGTTCTCCAGGACGGAAAGATCGTCCAGGATGGCGGGGTGCTGGAAGCAGGTGGCGATGCCGAGCGACGACGCCAGTGCCGGTGTCATCTCCTCGATCTTCCTGCCCTCGAACCAGATCTCCCCCTCGCTGGGCGGGAACGTACCGGAGATGATGTTTATCAGCGTCGACTTGCCGGCACCGTTCTCACCCAGGATGGCGTGCACCTCTCCTGGGTTGAACTCGACGCTCACGTCGCGCAACGCCGGGACGCCCGAGAAAGACTTGGAGACGCCGGTCACCCGGAGGGCCGGTTCGTCTCCGGCCGCCCGTGTCCGCTCGACCTTGTCAATGGCTGCGTCCGCCATGCACCTCAACCCGTCCCAGCGAAAGGCTGCCCGGAGGCGATTTCCTCCGGGCGATTGCTGACAGTCTGCCGGTCAGTTGCCGACGGCCTTGGCCTGGGCCTCGGCCGGAAGCTCGGAGGACAGGTAGATCGCACCGGGCAATTCCTTGCGACACTGCACGGGGCTCGGCTGCCCGGACACGGAATCCTCGAAAGCCGGGGCCTTGAAGATCTGCTCCGTCGGGGGCGTCCCGTCGGTGGCGAGCGCGACCGCCCACTGCACGGCAAGCCGCACGTTGTCGTTGCCGGTCGCCACGGTGAACAGCTTGAAGTCCGGGTTGCTGGCGTGGTTCTCGTGCCAGAAGCAGCCGAGCGAGTTGCCGTCCGAAGTCGCCAGCGCCGGGATCGACTTGCCCTGCTTCTGGAACAACGGCAGCGCCCCGACCAGCGACGGTCCGAAGTCGGAGACGATGACGTCGATCTTGTCGTTCTTGGCGATCTCGGCGGTCAGCACCTTCTGCGTCAGCGCCGGATCCCAGTTGGTCACCGCGAAGGGCTCCGGATTGACGAAGACATACTCGGGGCCGAGGACGTTCTTCATGCCCTTGAGTTCATCGAGGCCCTGGCTGTTGCCGGCGGGACCCGACAGAAACAGGATGTTTCCGCCCTTGGGCAGGATGCCCTTGATCCAGTTCCCCCATGTCTCGCCGTCGTTGACGAAGGACGATCCGATGAACTTGGAGTAGTTCTCGCCTTCCTTGCCGCCGACGTTGACGCGGTAGGGCACGATGACCTTGCCAGATTTGTAGACGCTGGTGATCGCCGGAAGCATGGCGGGGCCGGCATCGCCGAACACGACCAGCGCGTCGACACCCTTTGCCGCGATGCTCTTGATGTCAGAGATCGACTTCTGCGTGTCGCCCTGGCCGTCGGCGTATTCGTAGGCGGTGATGCTTGGGCAAAGCTCGGCGGTCTGCTTTCCGGACGCGGTGGTGACCTGGCGCCAGCTGTTGCCGCCGTAGCCGTCGAGAAGCGCCAGCGTGGCCTTCTTGGGGCCGCACCACGACGGCGTTTCGGCTTGCGCGGTGCCAGCGGCCGTCAGGGCGATGGCCGCAGCCGCCGTCGCGAACGTCATGGTCATGGCAAGTTTAAAGTGTCTCATCTGCTTTCCTCCCTGGATTTCTATCCTGTTGATTTCCGCACGTTTAACGTCCAACGGAGCGAGTAAACTCCGATTCCAAAACCCAGGGCCAAGGCCTGGATGATGGTCTGGGCCGAATACGGCACGCCGACGGCGAGCGCGAACTGGCTCAGTTGGTTCAGGAAGAAGGCGGCGACCACCGTTGAGACGGGATAGCCGCGCCCGCCCAGGAGCGAGGTGCCGCCGAGGACCACCACAGCCACGGAGGGCAGGAGCAGGCTGTCGCCCTGAAAGGCCGTCGGCTCGCGCGTGATGCCGCCGATGAGGATACCGGCCATGCAATAGAGAAGCTGCGCGAAGACGTAAGCCATCATCTGGTGCGTGCGAACGCTGAGGCCGGCGGCGCGCCCGGCCGACGGGCTCGCGCCGATCACTTCGTAGCGCCGTCCCACGACGGTCTTCTTCAGGACGAAGGATACGACCGCCATGGCGGCGAGCGCGAAGTAGACCGAGTTGGGCACGCCGAACGTCTCGCCGCCGGCGATCTCCGCCAGGAGCTCCGTGGTGATCGAGGGCACGCCGCCTGAAACGGCGAAGACCGCGCCGTAAAGCAGGGCATTGGTGCCGATGGTCGCGATGATCGCGTTCAGGCGGAAGACGCTGAACAGCAGGCCGTTGAGGACGCCGGCGGCGAGGGCGAACGCGATTGCCACCAGTACGGCCTGGAACAGCAGCGCATCGTCCTGTTGCGGGTAGTGCGTGGCGACGACCACCGACAGCGAGACGGCGCCCGGCAGCGAAAGGTCGAAGCCACCCTGCTGCACGACCAGCAACTGCCCAAGCCCGACGATGGCGATGATCGCCGCGAAGGGCAGGCTTCCCGACAGCGCCCCCCAGGAGAGGCTGGACGGCGCGAAGACCGCACAGACGGCGATGAGGACGATCGTCGACAGAACCACCGTCACGAACGAGCGCGCGAGCGGCATCGGCAGCCCGGCCGGCCGGGAGAAGGCGGTTGGCGTCAGCGGCGGGGCGTTCATCGCGGGGGGCGCTCTCGACCTGCCATCAGGGGAGTACGCGGGCGGCACGCAGCTTGTCGAAGGCGTCGGTGAAGGACCGCACCGTGTTCTGGTAGTCCGTGAAGCCCAGGTCGCGGCTCTTGGTCATGTCGGTGAAGTTCTCGATGACGCGGCCGAGATCGGCGTCGCTGTGCCACCAGGACGCGACGGTGTTCAGGGCGTTGTCCTGCAGCCCGTGCTTCGCGACGATCCGGTCCCAGACGGGCTCCATGCCCGCCATCTGCCCTTCCAGCGGCTGCGCGTGGCCGGGATAGTCGGCGGCTGCCACGCCGAGGTGCGCGGCGAGCTTTGGCCAGAGCCAGTTCCAGCGGAAAACCTCGCCATTGACGATGTTGAAGGCGTTGTCGCGCGCCCCCGGCTCCGTCGCCGCCCACAGGAGATGCTTGGCGATGATCCGCCCGTCGGTGACGTCAACCACCGCCTGGTACTGCTCCGGCGAGCCGGGGAAGACGAAGGGGCGGCCGGTCTCCTTGCAGATCGCCGCATAGGCGCCGAGCGTCGCGGCCATGTTCATCTGGTTGCCGACCGCGTAGCCGATCAGCGTATGCGGGCGATGCACCGACCAGCCGAACCCCTGCCGCTTCGCCGCGGCGAAGAGTTCGTCCTCCTGGTCATAGTAGAAGTTCTGGTAGGCAAGCCGAGGCTGCTCCTCGCGGAAGGGCGTGACCGGCTTCGCCTTCGCATAGGCCTCGAACGGCCCCATGTAGTGCTTCAGCCCCGTCACCAGGGCGACGTGCCTGGGAGGCTCGGCCTCCACGGCCGCGAGCAGATTGCGCACCATGCCGGCGTTGACGCGGCAGTTCTCCGCCTCGGTCGGCTGGCGCAACCAGGTGGTGATGAAGATGTCGGAGGGCGCCACCCCCGCCAGGGCCTGCCGGGCAGCAGCCTCGTCCGTCAGGTCGACGGCGATGTGCGAAACGCCTGCCGGAAGGTCGTGCTTGTGGCGGGAGATGCCCGTGACGCGCCAGCCCGGCGTCGCCGCGAGCAACTCCGCGAGGTGGCGGCCGATGATCCCGGACACGCCGGCGATGAGCGCATGCCGTGCCATCAGTTGAGCCCCTGGGTGTTGAGCGTGACCTTGATGCAGGCCTGCGGGTTCTTGCCCAGTTCGAAGGCCTGGACGGCGTCCGTGAGCGAGAAGTGGTGAGTCTGGATCGGCGACAGGTCGATTCCCGTCTTTTCCAGGAAGCGGATCGCCGCCGGCCAGACGCCGGGCGAACCGATGCAGCCGCGCACCGTGAGGTTCTTCATCTGGATGAGGCCGAGATTGGCGGGAATGGCCTGGCCGATGTTGATGCCCACCATCGACATGCGCCCGTCCTGCCCGGCGTACTCGAAGGCAGCCGCGAGCGAGGCACCGTGGCCGGAGGCCTCGATCACGAGGTCGGCGCCGCGTCCCGCGGTGACCTCCAAGATCCGTGCGGCCGCCGCTGCGGGCTCCAGCGCTTCTGAGGCGCCGAGCCTGAGGGCCACGTCGCGCCGCGTCTCGATCGGATCGACGACGATGACATTGGCACCCATGCCGATGGCGGCCGCCGCCGACACGAGGCCGATCGTGCCGCCGCCCGACACCACCACCGTTTCACTGGCGTTGGTGCCGCCCGAGCGCAGAACGGCGTAGAAGCCGCACGTGAAGGGTTCGATCAGAGCGCCGCGAGCGTCGTCGACGCTGTCCGGCAGCTTGTGCAGCCAGTCCGGGTTGACGTTGAAGTACTGGCGGTCGGCGCCATCCATCGAGAAGCCGAAATGGTGCAGCCGCTCTGGCGTGCGCACCACGCATTCCCCGACCACACGGTCGCCGACGCGGAAGTTCCGGACCGCCTTGCCGACCTCCACGATCTCGCCGCACCATTCGTGGCCCGGCGTGACGGGATAGGAGATCGGGATGATATAGCGACCGGCGAGGAGCTCGTAGTCGGAGTGGCAGATCCCGACGGTGCGCGTGCGCACCAGAACCTCGGTGTCCTTGATTTCCGGCATCCCGACATCGACCAGGGCGGGCCGGTCGGGCTTTTCGAAGACAAGCGCCTTCATGGGTTCACTCCTGGACCGCAACCACGGCGCCGTCGCTCGCCGCCGAGGCGATGATGGCCTCGAGGATCGCGATGTTGTTGACGAGTTCGTCGCCGGTGATCGGGTAGGGCGCCTTGCCGCGCACCGCGCGGGCGAAGGCCACAAGGTTGTCACGCACCGGCTCGGCCGGCGGCTCCTCGGTCACGGTGATTTCCGAGCCGGCCTCAGCGGCCGTGACCACCCACCCGGCAGGCGCCTGGACGTGGGCCTTGTCGCGGATGTCGATCCAGCCCTTCGTGCCGAAGACCGCAAAGCGGGACACGAAGGGTGTCACGAGCGTCGCCGAGACATAGGCCGTGCCGCCGGACCTGAAGCGGATATGGGCGCTCATCGTGTCGCCCTGGGGGAACGCCGATCCCAGGTTTTCGCAAGCGACCCGAACGTCCCGGGCCGGCCCGAAAAGGGCCGCCGACAGGTCGGTCAGGTGAATGCCGGTGGCCGTCATGCCGGCGACCGGCGCCTGCGCGGCGTCGAGGCGCCAGTTGTCGGCGCTGAGGCCGAGGAAGATGTTGTGGCTGAAGTTCGCCTCGACCTGCAGCAGCCGGCCGAGCGCCCCGGAGCGGGCCGCCGCCAGCATCGCCGCGACCGGCGGCTCCCAGCGGCGCTCGTGGCCCATGCCCAGCACGAGGCCTCTCGCGCGGCAGGCATTCACGGCGGCCTCGGCGCCCCTGCGGGTGTGGCTCAGCGGCTTCTCGCAGAAGACGTGCTTGCCGGCGGCGGCGGCGCGCTCGATCTGCTCACCGTGCAGCGCGTGCGGTGTGGCGAGGATGACGGCCTCGACGCCCGGGTGGGCGAGGGCCTTCGCGTCGCTCGCGCACCAGGCGAGGCCGTTCTCAGCGGCGAACGCGGCGCTCGCCGGCGCGGGATCGGCCGCGCAGACGATCTCGATCTCGTCCGTCACCTTGCCGAGCACGGCGGTGATCTTGCGACCCCACCAGCCGAGACCGATCATCGCGACCCTGACGGGCTGATTTGCGCTTGCCATCACCATCTCAAATCTTCACGAGGATCTTCATGTGGTTGACCGACCGGTCGAGCAGGGCGTCGAAGCCCTTCGCCACGACGTCGTCCGCCGCGATCTGGCCGGTGCAGATCTTCTCGACGGGCAGCAGCCCGGCCTCGACCATGCGGATGACCCGCGGCCAGGACTGGACCGGGTAGCACCAGGTCGCCTCGACGGTGATGTCCTTCAGCGCCCACTGCATCGCGTCGACGGACGCCGGCTTCATGTGGAGCCCGGTCTGCACGACCTTGCCCTGCCGGCGCACCGACGCCGCGCAGGCGTTGAGGCTCGCCTCCAGACCCACGCACTCGATCGCGACGTCGACGCCGACGCCCTCCTCGGTGTGCTCGCGGATGAAGGCCGGCACGTCGTCCCGCGTGGGGTCGAGGCAGAAGGCGTCCGGTACCAACTGCCGGGCGAGGCTGCGCCGGTAGGCGTTGGGCTCGCTGACGAAGATGACCGCGGCGCCTGCCGCCCTCGCCGCCAGCAAGGCCAGCGCGCCGATCGGGCCGAGACCGGAAATGAGCACGGTCGAGCCCGCGGTGACGCCGCCGCGGTCGACGGCGTAGACGGCAACCGCCGCCGGCTCGATCATCGCGGCCTGAACGTCGCTGACGCCGTCAGGGACCCTGGCCACGTTGTAGTCGTTGACGACCGCGTACTCGGCCATGCCGCCCCAGGCCCAGCTGAGGCCCACGCAGCCCATCTTCTCGCTGAGGTGATAGAGGCCCCTGCGGCCGTAGTAGTCGTTGCGGGGTGATATCAGCGGCTGGATCGAGACGCGGTCGCCGACCGTCACGTTCGACACGTCCGAACCCGTGTCGGCCACAACCGCGCTGAACTCGTGGCCGAGGATCTGCGGATTGGTCGCGCCAGTGTAGATGTGCGGCGTCTGCGGCGTCACGATCGGCCCGGCGATGTATTCGTGCAGATCGGTGCCGCAGATGCCGGTCACCAGTGGCTTGATCAGAACGTCACCGGGGCCGAGCTTCTGCGACGGCGCCGGCGTGTCCTCGACGCGGATGTCTCTGGCTGCATGGAAGCGGACGGCTTTCATTACTCGTACTCCCGACGCGGGCTCACGTGAGCACCATCCCGCCGTCGACCATGAAGGTCTGCCCGGTCACGTAGTCCGATCCTGTCGAGGCGAGGAAGGTGGTCACGCCGGTGATGTCGTCCGGCCGCGAGGGGCGGCCGATCAGGATCGACTGGCTGAATTCGTCAATCGCCTGCTCAGGCTTGGCCGTGAGGCCGAGCGCCATGAACTCCCGGTCCAGTTGCTCCCACAGTTCCGTGCGCACGACACCGGGAGCGAAAGCGTTCACGGTGATGCGGTCGGGCGCCAAGGCCCGCGCCGCTGCCTGGGTGAGCGCCACGACCGCGAACTTCGAGGCGCAGTAGTGCGCGAAGAGCGGATAGCCCTGCTTGCCGGCGATGGAGGCGGTGTTGACGATCTTGCCGCCGGCGCCTTGCGCCTTCATCTGGCGCGCGGCCTCCTGCGTGCCGATCAGCACGCCGAGGCCGTTCACGTCCATGATGCGGCGCCAGTCGTCCTCCGTCACGTCCATGAACGGACAGGTCTGACTGATGCCGGCATTATTGAACATCACGTCGAGCCGCCCGAAGGCGCCGACGGTCTCCTCGATGAGGCTTCGGATGCTCGGCCGGTCCGTCACGTCGACCTTCGCCGCGATGGCGGAGCCGCCGATGGCGTCGGCGACCTCCCGGGCGGCTGCGAGATTGATGTCGGCGACGCAGACCCTCGCGCCGTTTCGGGCGAGGTCACGCGCCATCTCGGCGCCGATGCCGCGACCGGCCCCGGTCACGATGATTGCCTTGTCGCTGACTGATCCCGACACCGCGTCCTCCCTGACGACCAGTGTTAGTCCCTGGTTCGTCCACGGCCGCATTGGCGCTATTTAGTGCTTCGGCAACAGAAGCTTGCGCGACAAGCTGCTCCCAAGCACGCAGTGATTGATCCTAGACAAAAGGGCCGTCGGGTGCCGCCCTAAGATTCTCAAATTGAGAATCTGATCCACCCCAAACGGTGATCCGCAGGGGATCGCGCGAGGCGCCTGGCCAACACTCCCGACCGCTACGGCCCGTCCACCACCTGCGAGAACCGCTTCGTTCGATGACGGAAGGTCGGCGTGTGGGCGCGCATCTTCGAGGCGGTGTCGAAGGCCTGCGACGGTGACGTCTGGCCTGCTGCCGTTCGTGGCTTTGGCGAAGCGGGTCGCGAGGTCGCAGAGCGGCGCGGGCATTCCGCGTCAGCACCACTGCCGGATGGCGGCGCAGACGCCGGCAAAATCGCGCGCTGCAGGGGGG
>CAMDHY010000033.1 GCA_945898215.1 Pseudoxanthobacter soli DSM 19599
CCTTCACAGGCACTTGAAGTGGTCGAAGGGCTCGCGGCAGGCCCGGCAGCGCCACAGCGCCTTGCAGGCGGTGGAGCCGAACTCGGCGAGCTTCTCGGTGTCGGTCGAATTGCAGCGCGGGCAGGCGATCGTCTCGACGCCGAACAAAGCGCGGCGCGAGGCCTTCGGCGGCGGCGGGGCGATGCCGTACTCGGTGAGCTTGCGGCGGCCCTCGGCGGTGATCCAGTCGGTCGTCCACGCCGGCGACAGCACCGTGCGGACGCGGGCGTCCGGCAGGCCGGCACGGGCGAGGGCCGTCTCGACGTCGAGCGCAATCATCGCGGTGGCCGGGCAGCCGGTATAGGTCGGCGTCAGCAGCACCTCGAGGCGGCCGTCGGCGGCGATCTCGACGCCGCGCAGCACGCCGAGGTCTTCCAGAGTCAGCACCGGCACTTCGGGATCGAGCACGGCGGCGGCTGCCGCCCACGCCCGGGCGCGCAGCCCCTCAAAATCGCGGGCGCGCAGCCCCTCGCCGGCGGCCGGCGCAGGGCCCGGCTCGACGAGGCGGGCGGCCATCACCACGTCGCTCCCGGATAGGTGCGCGGCAGCGACTGCATTTCCGCCAGCAGATGGCCGAGGTGCTCGGTGTGGCGGCCGCTGCGACCGCCCGTCTGCACGCCGAGCCCGGCCGGACGCGTCAGCGTCGCCTCGCCAAGCACCGCATCGACCGTGGCGTCCCAGGTCGCCCGCAGGCTCGCCGGGTCGACGGCGGCGCCGGTCTCGACGACGGCGCGCTCCATCGCGTCCACCTCGAAGAGCTCGCCGGTGTAGATCCACAAGGCCTCCAGCGCGCCGGCGGCGCGATGGTGGCTCTCCTGCGTGCCGTCGCCGAGGCGGATCAGCCATTCGGCGGCATGACGAAGGTGGTAGGCGCTCTCCTTCTCCGCCTTGGCGGCGATCTCGGCGAGCCGCGGGTCGGTCGAGGCGGTCATCGCCCGCCAGTAGGGGTCGGCGAAGGCGGCGTAGAGGAACTGCCGGACGATCGTTTCGGCGAAGTCGCCGTTCGGCTGCTCGACCAAGAGCAGGTTGCGGTACTGGCGGCTGTCGCGCAGGAAGGCCAGCGCATCCTCGTCGTGGCCGGAGCCCTCGATCTCGCCGGCATAGGCGTAGAGGGTGCGCGCCTGGCCGATGAGGTCGAGGGCGACGTTCGCCAGCGCGATGTCCTCCTCCAGCATCGGCGCGTGGCCGCACCACTCCGACAGCCGGTGGCCGAGCACCAGCGCGTCATCGGCGCGCCGGAGCACGGTGCCGACGAGGGGCGTCTCGGAGAGGGTGATCGAGGTGGTGGGCATGGGACGGGTTCCGGCAGCGGGCAGTCGGAGGTCGGCAGTCGGGAGTCTGCGGGTGAACGCGGGTCGCGCCCGACCGTCACATGTGGCCGACTTCGTCGGGGATCTCGTAGAAGGTCGGGTGCCGGTAGATCTTCGAGGCGGTCGGCTCGAACAACATCTCCTTCTCCGACGGATCGGAGGCGGTGATGGCGTTGGACGGTACCACCCAGATCGACAGCCCCTCGCCGCGCCGCGTGTAGACGTCGCGCGCCGCCTGCAGCGCCATCTCGGCGTCGGCGGCATGAAGCGAGCCGACGTGCTTGTGCGACAGCCCGTTGCGGGAGCGGATGAACACCTCCCAGAGCGGCATCCTGGCTTCGGTCATGATCCTCACCTTCGTTCGTTCGTTTGTCTTTGGGGCGCTTCCCCATTCACCGAGTCATTCCCGGGCTTGTCCCGGGAACCCATGACTCTCGGCGGGGTGTCGCCCCTGCGGCTCATCCTCTAACCGGCGACTCGCGGCACCCGATGGGTTCCCGGGACAAGCCCGGGAATGACTTCGGATAGGGCAGGCGAGGATTGGGAAACCCTCAGGCCGCCTGCTTCTCCGCGTCGGCCTTTCGCGCCCGGCGCTTCTCGGCGAAAGCGAGGGCCGCCTCGCGCACCCAGGCGCCGTCGGCGTGGGCCTTGCGGCGCACCCGCAGGCGGTCGCGGTTGCACGGGCCGTTGCCGGCGAGTACCTGGCGGAACTCCTCCCAGTCGATCTCGCCGAAGCGCCAGTGGCCGGAGGCCTCGTCGAAGGCAAGCTCCGGGTCCGGCGGCGTCAGGCCGAGGAAGTGCGCCTGCGGCACGGTGGCGTCGACGAACTTCTGGCGCAGCTGGTCATTGGAGAAGCGCTTGATCTTCCAGCGCGTCGAGGCATCAGAATGCTGGCTCTCGCCGTCCGGCGGACCGAACATCATCAGGCACGGCCACCACCAGCGGTTCAGCGCATCCTGGGCGAGCGCCTTCTGCTCGGCCGTGCCGGCCGAGAGCGTCAGCATGATCTCGTAGCCCTGGCGCTGGTGGAAGCTCTCCTCCTTGCAGATGCGGATCATCGCACGGGCATAGGGCCCGTAGGAGCAGCGGCAGAGCGGGATCTGGTTCATGATCGCCGCGCCGTCGACCAGCCAGCCGATGGCGCCGATGTCGGCCCAGGTCAGCGTCGGGTAGTTGAAGATCGAGGAATACTTGGCCTTGCCCGACAGGAGCTGGTCGACGACCTCCTCGCGCGACACGCCGAGGGTCTCGGCGGCAGCGTAGAGGTAGAGGCCGTGGCCGCCCTCGTCCTGCACCTTGGCGAGGAGCGCCGCCTTGCGCTTCAAGGACGGCGCGCGGGTGATCCAGTTGCCCTCCGGCAGCATGCCGACGATCTCGGAGTGTGCGTGCTGGGAGATCTGGCGGACGAGGGTGCGCCGGTAGGCCTCGGGCATCCAGTCGTTCGGCTCGATGCGCTGTTCGTCGTCGACGCGCGCCTGGAAGGCGGCGGATTTCGCCGTCTCCTCCGCGCTCAGCGGCTGCGCGACGGCGTCCCGCGCATTGAGGGCCTGAGTGTACATCGGCACGCTCCTCCCGAAGGCTTGTTGACCTCAATATGTCACGGAATTTTTCAAGTTCAAGTTTTTTCGTAACACGTTGACCCCCGCCGTCGATCTCGACCCCCTCCGCATGGGTTCCCGGCCTTGTGCCGGGAACCCATGCACCGCCGCCCCGCGGGATCCGCAGGGTGTGGGGCGTGGTGCTTGCCGAGAGGGGTAGGTTCCCGGGACAAGCCCGGGAATGACTACGGAGAGGTGAGCGCCGCTCACCCGCTCCCGCCGAACCTCCGGTGAAACGCCGCGTCCGGCGCCGGCAGCGGGCCGCGATCGTCGACGGCGTTTGCGTCGAGCCATCGCTCCGACGCCGGCACCAGCCGCCGGTAGACGCCGGCGCAGAGCGCCCGGGCCGCCGGCGCCGGCCAACCCTCAGGGCAAAGCTCCGCCGGCAGCAGCGGGTCCTTGAGGATCGCCCGGCGGTATTCGTGGACGATGAGGATGCGGGCGATCAGCGCCTCGAGATCGGTGAACGCCGCGCCCCCGTCGAGCGCGTCCGCCACCGGGGCGACGGCGTCCACGACCTGGGCGTAGCGCTCCGCCACCTCCGAGAGCGGCCAGGCGAGCGCCGCGAGCCGCCGCAAGGTCTCCGGCTCCCCGGTCGCCGTCAGCACCAGCGCGCCGTCGTCACTCTCCGCCGAAAGCGCTCCGAGTGCATCGTCGACGCCGGTCCCGCGTGCGGCCGACGCCCCGGAGGCCGTCTCCGGCGTCACCGCCACCGTCGGCGCGATCGTCCCCCAGCCGGCATCCGTCAGCGCCCCGCGCAGCGCCGCCCGGTCGCCGTTCGGCGCCACCACCGCAAGCTTCAGCGCCCCGGTCCACGGCGCCGGCGCGCCACCATAGATGCGGCGGGTAGCCTCGGCGAAGGTGGCGCGGCCCTTCTCCGACAGCCGGTAGTAGCTGTTGCGGCCGATCTTCTCCCGCATCAGCCAGTCGTCGGCGGCAAGCCGCGACACCGCCGTGCGCACGACACCGTCGCCGACCCCCATCGCCTTCAGGATCTCGACGAGCGTCCCGAGCCACACCGTGCCACCGCGCGGCACGATGGCATCGCCGAAGATCGTCACGATCAGCGAGCCGGTGCGCGAGGGCGCGGCGGCAAGACGACCGAGCAGCGGTTCGAGGATGGAGGCGGGCGGCATCTGGGCTCCGGCTGAGATCGCGCCGCGCCATATCACGCGCACCCCTCAGCCGTCATGGCCCGGCTTGACCGGGCCATCCATCCTAGCACCGACAGGCGTTGGCACTCGCGATGGATCGCCCGGTCAAGCCGGGCGATGACGGAGTGAGTTTGGCAAAGGACCAGAGAGGGCTGGCGATCTGCCGCCTGACCTCAGCTGGCATGCCGAACCGATGGTGGCTCAAGATCGCTTCGCGGCATAGCACGCGGGCGGCGCGGACCGGGAGGTGGTCAGGCGATCGGCAGCACGCTCGTGTACTTCACCTGCCCGAGAGCAAAACTCGATTCGATCGACTGCACGCCGTCGAGTCGCGTCAGCTTGCCCTTCAGGAAGGCCTCGTAGGCCTCCAGGTCCGGCACGACGACGCGCAGGAGATAGTCGCGCGGGCCGGTCATCAGGTAGCACTCCAGCACCTCCGGCCAGCGGGCGATAGCGGCGGCGAAGCGGTCGAGTTCCTCCTCGCGCTGGCGTTCGAGCTTCACCGAGACGAAGACGCTGACCGGCAGCCCGACCGCCTTCTGGTCGACGACGGCGACATAGCGGCGGATGATTCCGGCCTCCTCCAGCAGGCGAATGCGCCGCAGGCACGGCGAGGCGGTGAGCCCGACCCGCTCGGCGAGCTCCTGCGCCGTGATCCGCCCCTCCTGCTGCAGCACGGTGAGGAGTTTCCGGTCGATCGCGTCGAGGGTGGGGGTCGTCATGGGGAGGTCCGATCGCGGGGTGGGGCCGTCGTCCGCTTGCTCTTCATCTGCGGTCGTCATCCCGGCCCAGCGAGGCGCAGCCGAGCGCCGAGCCGGGACCCAGCGTCAGGGTCCGCGCGGATGCTCGGCTTTCGTGCCGCGCTTTGCGCGACCAGTCTCGCGCTGGGCCCCGGATCAACGCTCGCCTTCGGCTCGCTTGTCCGGGGTGACGCCGACGGAGAGGTAGGACACCGCGTGCTCGCTCCGCCCCGTTCCGTCGCACGTGTCCTCGAACCATTCCGCCGGGCAACCCTCAAACCCCTCAGCCGTCATGGCCCGGCGTGACCGGGCCATCCATCCCAACCTCTGCAGACGTTGGCATTCTGGATGGATCGCCCGGTCAAGCCGGGCGATGACGGAGTGGGGGATGGCAAAGGACCCGAGACTCTCGTGATTCCGAGTTCCCTCCGTGACGGAATCCACCACAAGCGCCATCCATCCTAGCGAACATTGGCCGAAACCGCGATCGTCCCGGTGCTATCCTCGCGCCCGCACCGGCCGCGACGGGCCGGGCGGGGCAGGAGACCACCCGTGACCGACGCCGACCGCGCCTGCCTCGCCGACCTCACGCGCAAAGTGCTGTGGCTCTCCACCTGGACGATCCACCACGCCAACCACGTCCGACCCAACGAGGACGGGCTGAAGGTCGGCGGCCACCAGGCCTCCTCCGCCTCGCTCGCCACCATCCTGTCGGCGCTCTATTTCGCCGTGCTCAGGCCCGAGGACCGCGTCGCGGTGAAGCCGCACGCGAGCCCGGCCTTCCACGCCATCCAGTACCTCCTCGGCAACCAGACGAAGGAGAAGCTCGAGCGCTTCCGCGCCTACAAGGGTGCGCAGTCCTATCCCTCGCGGACGAAGGACGTCGACGACGTCGACTTCTCCACCGGCTCGGTCGGCCTCGGCGTGGCGCAGACGCTGTTTGCGAGCCTGGTGCAGGACTACGTCCACGCCCACGGCTGGGCGAAGGGCCGCCGCGAGGGCCGCATGGTGGCGCTGATCGGCGACGCCGAGCTCGACGAGGGCAACATCTTCGAGGCGCTGCTGGAGGGCTGGAAGCAGGGCCTGCGCAACACCTGGTGGATCATCGACTACAACCGCCAGAGCCTCGACGCCGTGGTGCGGGAAGGCCTCTACCAGCGCTTCGAGGCGATCTTCACCGCCTTCGGCTGGCAGGTGGTGACGCTGAAATACGGCTCGCTGCAGCAGGCCGCCTTCCGCGAGCCCGGCGGCGAGCGGCTGAAGGCGTGGATCGACGCCTGCCCGAACCCGCTCTATTCGGCGCTGGTCTTCCAGGGCGGCGCCGCCTGGCGCAAGCGGCTCACCGACGAACTTGGGGACCAGGGACCGGTGTCGGCGCTGCTCGACCGGCGCTCCGACGCCGAGCTCGCCGCTCTGATGGGCAACCTCGCCGGC
Organism: Pseudoxanthobacter soli DSM 19599; assembly: GCA_945898215.1. Taxonomy (GTDB): domain Bacteria; phylum Pseudomonadota; class Alphaproteobacteria; order Rhizobiales; family Segnochrobactraceae; genus CAMDHY01. Next base: position 6,276 of record CAMDHY010000033.1, read on the forward strand.
CACGACCTGCCGTCGCTGGTGGACGCTTTCCAGGCGATCGACCACGACCGGCCGGTGGTCTTCATCACCTACACCATCAAGGGCCACGGCCTGCCGCTCGCCGGCCACAAGGACAACCACGCCGGGCTGATGACGCCCGACCAGCTGGAGACCTTCCGCACGGCGATGGGCGTGCGCCCCGGCCACGAGTGGGACCGATTCGAGGGCCTGAAGACGCCGGCGAAGGAGCTCGAGCGCTTCCTCGCCCACGTGCCGTTCAATGCCGAGGGCCGGCGGCGGCTCGAGGCCGCCACCGTGCCGGTGCCGGACGCGCTGGAGGTGCCGAAGCAGGCGGAGCTCTCCACCCAGCAGGGTTTCGGGCTGATCCTCAACGAGATCGCCCGCTCGGACTCCGCACTCGCCGCCCGCATCGTCACCACGGCGCCGGACGTGACGGTGTCGACCAACCTCGGCGCCTGGGTGAACCGGCGCGGCCTGTTCGCCCGCGAGGAGATGGCCGACACCTTCCGCCAGGAGCGCATTCCGTCCACCTTCACCTGGGCCTTCTCGCCGAAGGGCCAGCACATGGAGCTCGGCATCGCCGAGATGAACCTCTTCATCCTGCTCTCGGCGCTCGGCCTGTCGCACTCGCTGTTCGGTGAGCGGCTGATCCCGATCGGCACGCTCTACGACCCCTTCATCATGCGCGGCCTCGATGCCCTCAACTACGCCTGCTACCAGGACGCCCGCTTCGTGCTGGTGGCGACGCCCTCGGGCCTGACGCTGGCGCCGGAGGGCGGCGCCCACCAGTCGATCGCAACGCCGCTGATCGGCATGGCCCAGGACGGGCTCGCTGCCTTCGAGCCGGCCTTCGTCGACGAGCTCGCCGTGATGCTGCGCTTCGCCTTCGACTACCTGCAGCGCGACGGCGGCGCCGGTGGCGCCGAGCCCAATGAGCGGACGTGGCTGCGCGACGAGACCGGCGGCTCGGTCTATTTGCGGCTGTCCACCCGCGCGCTGGAGCAGCCGCAGCGGGCGATGACGCCGGAGCTGGCGGAGGGCATCGTCGACGGCGCCTACTGGCTGCGCGAGCCGGGCCCGAACGCCGAGATCGTCGTCGCCTTCATGGGCGCCATCGCGCCGGAGGCGATCGCCGCCGTCGGGCTGATGGCCGAGGACCGCCGCGACGTCGGGCTGCTCGCCGTCACATCGGCCGACCGCCTCAACGCCGGCTGGACGGCGGCGAGCCGGGCCCGCGAACGCGGCCTCGTCCACGCCAAGAGCCACGTCGAGCGCCTGTTCGAGCGCCTCCCCCGCCATTGCGGTCTCGTCACCGTCCTCGACGGCCACCCGGCGACGCTCGCCTGGCTCGGGTCCGTCGCCGGCCACCGGGTCCGCTCGCTCGGCGTCGAGCATTTCGGCCAGACCGGCAACCTCCCCGACCTCTACCGCGCCTACGGCCTCGACGCCGCGGCGATCGTCGCCGCGGCAGAGGCTCTGGCGCCCGGAAGACCGATTCGCCACCTGAAGGCCCTCTGACAGCCGGTCGGGCGGAACCTCCCGCCTCGCGAGAAAGCAGGGTTTCCGTCCTCCTTGGGCAGACCCTTTGCCAAAAACTCAGCGCGAACCCTCCCCCCTCGCGGGGGAGGGCAGGGAGGGGGGCCGCGGGCACCGCCCTCAATCAGTCCGCCACGCAGCCGCAAGACCCTGTAGACAACTCTCGCCCCGGACTGGCAGCCTCCGGCCCGACCACCACCGGGAGCACGCACATGGCGTCGAAGAGCATCGTCGGGATCAGCGGCAACCTCGCGCGGCCGTCGCGCACCCGCGTGCTGGTGGAGGCGGTGCTCACCGAGGCCGCCGCCCGCGGCCTCGGCACCACGACGCTGTACGATCTCCAGGACGCCGGCCCCGATCTCGGCCGCGCCACCGGCCGCAAGGACGCGCCGGCCGATCTCGACCGGGTGTGGTCGGCGATCGAGGGCTGCGATGCGCTCGTCGTCGGCTCGCCGGTCTACAAGGGTTCCTATGCCGGGCTGCTCAAGCACCTGTTCGACTTCGTCGACATGAAGGCGCTCGCTGGCAAGCCGGTGATCCTGACGGCCACGGCGCGCGCGGACGGCCACGCGCTGATGATCGACCACCAGTTCCGGCCGCTGTTTTCCTTCTTTGGCGCCTTCACGATCCCGCAGGGGATCTACGCGACGGACGCCGATTTCGCCGCGCCGGACAAGCTCGCCGAGGGCGCGCAGGCGAAGGTCGCCATCGCCGTCGACCAGTTGCAGCGCCTCCTCGGCTGAGCCGCCGGACGGCGCGGCGCCACCGGTCGACCTATCGGCCGTGCAACTCTCTGATTTTGGAGAGAATCTCCGCCGCCCGGTGGTCGAAGCTGTGGTGCTCGAGCACGAGCGCCCGCAGCGCCTTGGCGCGGGCGACGCGGCGGCGGTCGGTCTTGAGCCGGCGAATGGCGGCGTCGGCCTGCTCCGGCGTCGCGGCCGTGGCGACGAGGTCGCCGAACACCTCCTCGAGCCCGAGGGCGGGGTCGGAGAGGATCGTCGCGCCCGCGGCGGCGGCGTCGAACAGGCGGTTCGACAGGAAGCCTTCCGCCGCCATGTCCGGCCAGTGATCATTGATCACGATCTCGGCCGAGGCGTAGTGGGCTGACAGCGCGTCGTTGGCGACGTGGGTGCCGGCGATCCGGTCGTCGGGCACGATCCCCGTCCAGCCGAGGCCGGTGACGCGGACCGCGTGCCCCGCCGCCTCGACGCGGTCGACCATCGCCCGGCGCTGGCCACGCGTGTTGCCGACGAAGACGACCGCACCGGCCGCCGGCCCGGCGGCGCGCGCGGCCGGGGTCAGCGGCTGGAACAGCTCGGGGTCGGTCGCCTGCAGCAGCGGGCTGACGCGGTCGCCGAGGCGGGGCCGGAGCTTCTCGGCATAGGGCTTCGAGGCGACGAAGACGTGGTCGTAGCCCTGCAGTTCGGCGAGGCTGACCTCGTCGGGGTGGCTGATCAGCCACATCAGGTTGAGCGGCCCCGGCGCCGGCCGGTAGCGCGACAGGCCGCGGAGCGATATCGCCACGTCGTCGCCACTGGTCAGCCCGCCGTACCAGTTGGGCAGGTCGTCGATGCGGACGATGGCGCCGGTGCGCTCCAGCGCCCGTTTCAAAGCGAGGGCGAAGTGATGGTCGCCCCACGCCGCCCGCTCGCCGGCGTTCGGCACCGGGCTCTTGATGGCGATCCGCAGCGTCGTCCGCACCGCCGCCAGCGCGTCCATCAGCGTCGCGGCGCGGTGGCGGTAGTCGTGGCGGGCGAGCACCTCCGCTCGCATCTCGGTGGCAAGCGCCTCGCGGGCCGCGTCGTCGCCGAGATAGCGGTCGACCATCGCGCGCAGCTCCGCCGGTGTCGAGAAGCTCGGCAGCCGGCCGCCGAACTGCTCGGCGACGCCCCCGGTGCAATTGGTCAGCACCAGCGCGCCGGCCGCCGTGGCGTCGAAGACGCGGGAGTTGAGCGAGTCCCACACCCGCGTCACCGGATGGGAATCGTCGATGACGAGCTTCGCCGAGCCGTAGACGCGCGGCAGCTCCTGATAGGGCACCGGCCCGCGCCAGTAGGGCGCGAAGCCGGGGTCCTCGTCCCAGCCGTGGCCGTAGATGGCGAAGCGGGCGTCGAGCGTCGCCGGGTCGAGCTGGTGCACCGCCTCGCGCGCATCGCCCCAGAAGTGGCCGGTGAAGGAGAGGTCGGCGGCGTGCTCGGCGGCGGGGCCCGTCGGGGCGAAGCGGCGGGTGTTGGCGGCGATCGGCAGCAGCGCCACCGGCCGGCCGGTGGCGGCGCGGATGGCGTCGGCCGCCTTGGTGGCGCTCGCGAAGATCAGCGCGCAGCGGTCGAGGGCGCCGTTCGCCAGCCACTCGTCGACCCGGTTTCGCACCCAGGCGATGGTGACGAGGCCCGGCGCGCCGCCGGCCATCTCGCCGGCGGGAAAGTCGTGGCGCATCACGACGAAGACGTCGGCACCGGCGAGGTCGCGGCAGTTGAGGTCGGCGAAAACGACCTCGCAGCCGTGCGCCTCCTTCAGCGCGAGGCCGAGCTCCATCGCGGTGAAATAGTCGCCCGCCGGTGTGCGCGGGTCGGCGGAGGTGACGCCGAACGCGACGCGGAGCGGGCGGGGAGGCTTTGCGGTAGCGTCGGAGGGCGCCGCGGCGCCGTCAGGATTTTCCACGGGTCCGATAGAAGATGGGGCGTCCGGTGCGGCGGCTGCCGCAGAAGCGGACGCGAGGCTCGGAGCCGCGGAGCCGGCTGTACCCTCGGCGAGCCAGACCACCGGGAATGCCACCGGCTCCTCGGCGCCGGGAAGCAACAGCCCGTCGCTCACCACCGTCACCGCCACGGTGCGGTTGCGGCCGTTCAGAAGCTGCGGTGGGAAGGCGACGTGGAAGCCGCAGTCGGCGCGGCCACCGGCGGGCGGCGTCGCCTCGATGCCGAGCGCCGCCAACGGGCGGTCCGCGGTGACGGTCGCAACCAGGTCGCCGTCGACGGTGACGGCGAGCGTCACCGGCCGGTCAAAGGCACGGTCGACGGCGAAGCCGGTGACGCCGCGATAGCTCACCGTGGTGACGGCGCCGGCGAAGCGGTGGCCACCGGTCGGTCGGTCGGCGCGGCCGATCTCCACCGCCACCTCCGGCCGGTCGGCCGGCGTCAGCGTCTCGCCGTCGGCGGTGACGGTGAGGAGCCGCGGGGCGTCGAACAGGTCGATCGGCAGCGGGATGGCGAAGCGGCCGCCGTCGCGGTCGGCGCGGCCGGCGGCGACGCGGCGCGTCCCGTCGAAGACCTCGATGGTGACCGGTGTGTCCGGATCGGCGGCGTTGCGGGCGACGCCGGTGAGCACACCGCCGGCGACACCGTGGATGTGGCCGTCGACGGGGCGGCGCACCGTCAGGACGTCCTGGCCGCCGGCGCTGCCGATGCGGTAGCCGGCCTCGCCGAAGCGCACGGCGACGCGGTGCTCGGCGCCGTCGCAGAGCGACGGCGGCAGCCGCCAGCGGAAGGCGAGCCGCCCGCCGGCGGCGGGCGCAAGCGGCGTCGCGGCGATGACGGTGCCGTCGACCTCGATCAGCACCGCCTCCGGTGCCTCGACGCCGGCAGCAGGGGCGACGATGCCGGCGATCCAGCCGGCGCGCTGGCGCAGCACCTCGCTCGCGAGCGGCCGGAAGGCGACGACACGGCGGCTGCCGGGGAGTTCCGTGCCGGCGACGCGCACGGCGATCTCGCGCGGCACGCCGTCGAGGAGCACTGCCGGCGGTACCAGCGTGAAGCCGGAGGACCGGCGGCCGAGCGGGCCGAGCTCCGGGCGGTCGCCGTCGGCGACGGCGGCGGCGACCACCGTCTCGCCGGCGACGAGCTCGACGGTGACGGGGTCCCGGCGCAGCAGCGAGTAGGCGAAGCCGGTAACGGTCGCGACCTCCGCCGCCTCGACGCCGCCGCGCAGGAACGGCGCGTCGAGCCCGAGGGTGGCGACGAAGGCCGGGTCGAAGCCGAGCGCGAGGTCGAGATCGACGCCGTCGGCGACCGGCAGGACAGTGCCGTCCTCGGCGACGAAGGAGAGGCCGGAACCGTTCGCGCCGTCGAGCTCCGGCGGCACGACGAAGACGAAGCCGTGGTCGGTGAGCGTTTCTTCGAGGTCTGGCCGGGCACGGTCGGCGGTGACCGTGTCGACCGGCCGGCCGTCGTGCAGCACGGTGACGGTGACCGGCGCGGCGCCGCGACGGCGGCGCGCCCAGCCGGCGACGGCACCGGCGACGACCGCGTCCACCCTCCCGACGATCCGCTGCCGCATCCGTGCGTATCCCTGCCGGCGCAGAACGCCGCGCCGCGCCTCGATCTTCCTTAAGGTCGCGGCCGGAGACGGTCGAGTCCGACCGGGAAACGTCGTGAACGCGAAGCGGTGGTGGCGCGACGGGGCGGGTTGCTGCTAGCAGGGGTCGCCGCTCCTTCGCCGGGGCGACCGAGCGAGGTGAAGGAAGACGATGACGGGGGAGACGCCGCACGGCCGTGCCATCGGGGTGATCGGGCTCGGCTATGTCGGGCTGCCGGTCGCCGTCGCGTTCGCCAGGGCCGGCGCCCCCGTGGTCGGCTTCGACATCGATGCCGGCCGCATCGCCGAGCTCACCGCCGGCCGCGACCGCACCCGCGAGATCGACCCGGCCGACCTCGCCAAGGCACCGGTGCGCTACACCGCCGACCCGGCCGCCTTGGCTGCGGCGGACTTCTTCATCGTCACCGTGCCGACGCCGATCGACGACGCCAACCGGCCGGACCTGTCGATGGTGGTCGCCGCCTCGCGCACCGTCGGCGGCGCGCTCCGGCCGGGCGCGATCGTCGTCTACGAATCGACTGTCTATCCCGGCGTCACCGAGGAGGTCTGCGTGCCCGTGCTGGAGGCGGCCTCGGGCCTTTCCTGCGGGCGCGACTTCACCGTCGGCTACTCGCCCGAGCGCATCAATCCGGGCGACCGCACCCGCCGCTTCGAGACGCTGACCAAGGTGGTCGCCGGCCAGGACGAGGCGACGCTCGACGTGGTCGCCGCCGTCTATGGCTCGGTGGTGACGGCCGGCATCCACCGGGCGCCGTCGATCAAGGTGGCGGAGGCGGCGAAGGCGATCGAGAACGCCCAGCGCGACCTCAACATCGCCTTCATGAACGAGCTGTCGCTGATCTGCGCGGCGATCGGCATCGACACCCACGACGTGCTGACGGCGGCGGCGACGAAGTGGAACTTCCTGCGCTTCGAGCCGGGCCTCGTCGGCGGCCACTGCATCGGCGTCGACCCCTATTACCTCACCTACCGGGCCGAACAGGCGGGCATCCACCCGCAGGTGATCCTCGCCGGCCGGCGCATCAACGACGCCGTCGGCAGCCGGGTTGCCACCGAGTGCGTGCGCCTGTTGTTGAAGCGCGGTGCCGCCGCCCGCCGCGTCGCCGTACTCGGCCTCACCTTCAAGGAAGACGTGCCGGACATCCGCAACTCGCGCGTCGTCGACGTGGTGCGGACGCTCGAAGGCTTCGGCATGGAGGTCGGCGTCCACGACCCGATCGCCGACGCCGCCGAGGCGGCCCGCGAGACCGGTCTGACCCTCTCGCCGCTCGAGAATCTCGCCGGCGCCGACGCGGTGATCGTCGCGGTGGCGCACGGGGCCTACCGGCGCGGCGGCTGGGAGCTGGTGCGCGGCCTGCTCGGCCCAGCCGGCGGCCCGGTGCTCGACGTCAAGGCGATCCTTCCCCGCGACGGCCGCCCCGCCGACGTCGACCTATGGCGGCTCTGACGATGGCGCCGGACCCCGCACCCCTCGTGGCCGCCGTGGCGATCCTCGAACTCCTCCGCTGCCGTCCGACGGCGCGCGACCGGGAAGGAACCTCATGAAAGTCCTGGTCACCGGCCACGCCGGCTTCATCGGCTTCCACCTCTGCCGCCGGCTGATCGCCGACGGCCACCTCGTCTCCGGCATCGACGCGATGGTGCCCTACTACGACGTGCGGCTGAAAGAGCGGCGAGTGGAGATCCTCGCCCGCTCCAATGCCTTCCGCGGCCACGAGGTCAACCTCGTGGATATGGAGCGCACGCGGGCGGTGATCCTCGAGGAGGAGCCGGACGTCATCGTCCACCTCGCCGCCCAGGCCGGCGTCCGCTATGCGCTCGAGAACCCGCGCTCCTACATCGAATCGAACGTCGTCGGCACCTACAACATCATCGAGATCTGCCGCGAGCGGGCGGTGACGCACCTGATGCTGGCATCGACGAGCTCGGTCTACGGCGCCAACCCGGACGTGCCGTTCCGCGAGACGGACATGACCGACCACCCGCTGACGATCTATTCGGCGAGCAAGAAGGCGACCGAGCTCGTCGCCCACTCCTACGCCCACCTTTGGAACATCCCGACGACGGCCTTCCGCTTCTTCACCGTCTACGGTCCGTGGGGCCGGCCGGACATGGCGCTGTTCAAGTTCGTCGACGCGATGCTGAAGGGCGAGCCGATCGACGTCTACAACCACGGCAAGATGGAGCGCGACTTCACCTACATCGACGACCTCGTCGAGGGCATCGTGCGGCTGATCCCGGCGGTGCCGGTGCGCGGCGCGCCGGTGGCGGAGTGCGACAGCCTGAGCCCCGTCGCACCGTTCCGGGTGGTCAACATCGGCAACGGCCAGCCGGTGACGCTCGAGGCCTTCATCGAGGCGATCGAGCGCTCGCTCGGGCGCACCGCCGTCCGTAACTACATGGACATGCAGCCGGGCGACGTGCCGCGCACCTTCGCGAGCGCCGACCTCTTGGCGGCGCTCACCGGCTTCCGGCCGAACACGCCGGTGGAACAGGGCGTCGAGGCCTTCGTCGCCTGGTTCCGCGAGTACTACGGCGTCTGAGAGGTCGAGGCCCGAGCCTGCCGCTTGCGGGCGCGCCCGCCGCCGTGGACAGTCGCCGGGGCGGAGGAGCGATGCGGCGCACACGGCAGAGCGGAGCGGTCGGGGCGGCTGCCATCGAGGTGGTGGCGACCCTTGCGGACGCAGACTTCGTGTCGCGCCGCTGGCCGGGCTTCGACGACGGCTGCGACGCGGCCCGCCTGGCCGAACGACTCGCAGCCCTGCCCGTGGCCGAGGCACCACCGATCAATCCGCTCGTCGACTGGCGGCACATCGCGCTGCTCGCCGCCGCGGGCGGGGCCGAGACGGCGCTCGCCGTCCTTGCCGACTATGCCGCGCGCAGCCTGCCGGCCGGGCTGTCGCCGCATCCGCTGCTCCGCGAGGGTATTTACCGGCGACGCGGCTGCGCTGCATCGGCCGGCGGCGGCTGGGTGCACGCGGCGCTCGCCGATACCGACGCCGACGGCCGCGCCTTTCTGCCGGCGCTCGATCCGGTTTTCGTGCTCGCTACCCTCGGCGCGGTGGCGGGCGACCTCGCCAGACATGGCTTCCGCTCGGTTGGCCGCCTCTACCTCGCCGAGGCCGCCCTTCGGGGCGTGCCGCCGTGTGCCGTCTTCGACCCGGTGTTCGTGCTGGCGGCGGCGGGGGACGTCGATGGTACCGGCGCCGCGCCGCCCGCTGTCCTCGTGGCGGCGCTATCGGCCTATCTCGATGCGGTGGAGAGCGGCGACCCGCCATCGCCGTCCCCCGTCTTCGATGAGGCATTCGTGCGGACGACACAACCGTCCATCGCCGCCGCGCTCGACAGCGGTGCTGCCTCGGCGCTGGAAGCCTGGCTCGACCGCGGCTCGCCACCCGTCGCGCGAACGGCGAGCGGCCTCGAGGCCTTCCCCGAGGCGATGTCGCAGCCGTGGTGGGAGCGCGAGCGGCGTGCCGCCGCCCTGCGCGGCCGCAAGCGCGCCACGCCGGCGCGGCTGGTCGGCGAGGCGGTCGAGCGGGTGCGGACGGCCGATCCGCCGGTGCTCGCCGTGCGGGTGACGCCGCGCCTGCCGCAGGCGGTGTTCGCCGGGGAGACCGTCACGCTGTTCGCCGACGGCTTCGCCTGCAGCCCCGGCGGCGAGGTCGAGACGGTCGCGCTCCGCCTCGGCGGCGAGGAGGTGGCACGCGAGCCCTTCCAGGCCTGTCCGCACCCGGAAGCGTTCGCGCGTTCGACAGAGGTCGTCGACGCCGCGGCGCAGCTCTTCGGCGGCTTCGCCATCGCCTGGACGGGGCCGGCGCCGGCGGTCGGTCGCCATGCGGTGACGCTGCGGGTCGGAGTGGCGGGGAGGAACGGGGGCGAGGAGGTGGCGCGGACGGTGGCGCTCGGCACTCTCGAGGTCCGGCGGCGGCCGGTCGCGCGGCGGTCGCCTGCGACGTCGCCCGCGCCCACCGTGGCGATCGCGATGGCGACCTTCGAGCCCGCGGCCGATCTCTTCGCGGCGCAGCTGGAGACGATCCGCTTCCAGACGATGGGGGACTGGCACCTCGTCGTCAGCGACGAATCCGAGACAGAGGCGGGGCGCGAGGTCGTGGCCCGCCTGACGCGGGGCGACCCGCGCATCACCGTCCGCCACGGGCCGCGGCTCGGCGTCGTCGGCAATTTCGAGCGGGCGCTCCGGGCGGTCGACCGGCGCGCCCCCTTCGTCGCCCTCGCCGACCAGGACGACCGCTGGCACCCCGACAAGCTCGAACGCCTGCTGGCGCACATGACGGAGGGCGTCGCGCTGACGCACGGAGCGATGCGCCTCGTCGATGCCGAGGGACGCCCCCTGGCCAGGGTCGCCGCGACCCGTCGCCTGGCGGACCCGTCGCTCGCCGACCTCCTCGCCGAGAACGAGGTGACCGGCGCCTCGGCGCTGATGCGGATGGCGGTGGTGGCGGCGGCGCTGCCGCTGCCGCGGCTGCCGGGCCTGTTCCACGACCACTGGCTGGCGCTGGTGGCGCGGACGCATGGCCGCGTCGTCTTCGAGCCGGCGGTCGTGCAGGACTATGTGCAGCATGGGTGCAACGTCGTCGGCGAGGACCCGCGGCGCGAGCGCGCCGCAGCGGTCCGCCTGCGGCGCGAGCGGGAGCGCTTCATACGCTTGCGGGCCGGATTGGCCGCGGGGGAGGGCGACTTTTCTGCGTCCGCGGCGGAGCGGGCGCTGCTGCCGGCGGCCCTCGCGGTCGTTCCAGCGGCGGTGATGCGCCTCGCGGCGTGGCAGGCTCTCGCCGGTCGGCCGCCAGTCGGCGACCCGTCGGGCCAACGTCAGGGTTTCGGCGCGTACGGTTTCAGCGTGACCGCGTTCGGAGCGCATGGGTCACCGGCCCCGGTTGCCGGGCCTGCTGCGCCGGCCGCGCCGTCGCGTCAGGGCGGCCTGGGGATGGCGCGCCTCGCCGCCTTCGCGACGGCACTCGGCGCTGCCGCGGGCGAAAGTGACGGCGCCACAGACGAAAGGGAGAGGGCTCGCCGTCTCGGCGTTGGCCCGTGGCTCGCCGCGGGTCTCGCCGCCATCGGCGCGATCAGTGAGCGGCCCGCCCTGGTCGCCTCGATCGCGGCGATCCATCACCGCCGCGCCGTGGCGGCGGTACGCTGACGGCGGTCAGTCGGCCACGGCCTCGGCCGCCGCGGCCGGTGCTGCGAGCGGGGGCGGCTTGCGGCTGATCGGCCGCCCCTCGGCGATCGCCCGCACCGCCTCGGCATAGCGCGGCAGCGTCACGTCGTGGACGTCGTAGTAGCGGCGGGCGTGATGGCGGGCCGCCGCGCCGAGCCGCGCCCGCTGCGCGTCGTCGGCGAGGAGCTCGGCGACGGTGGCGCGCAGCGCCTCGCGGTCGAAAAAGGGCACGAGCCGGCCGTTGACGCCGTCCTCGATCACCTCTTCCACCGGCCCGGTCTGCGAGCCGACGATCGTGCAGCCGCACGCCATCGCCTCGATGAACGACCACGACAGCACGAACGGGAACGTGAGGTAGATGTGGACGGCGGAGAGCTGCAGGACCCGCTGGTAGTCGGCATAGGGCAGCTTGCCGGTGAACCAGATGCGGTCGTGGTCGAGGCGGTCGCCGACCTCCGCCAGCATCGCCTCGCGCCAGTTGTTGCCGTTCGGCGGCCGCCGCCCGTAGGAGACGCCGTCGCCGCCGACGATGATGGTGAACAGGTCCGGATTGTCGCGCTGCATGTCCGGCAGCGTCCGCATGAAGACGTGGAAGCCGCGGTAGGGCTCGAGGTTGCGGGCGCTGTAGGTCAGCACCGGGGTGGCGCGGGTCAGCAGCCGGCGGTCTGGTACGCGAAGGCGGACCTTGTGCTTCGGCTTCAGCGCCCGGGTGTCGACGCCCTCGTGCACGACATGGATCGAGCGCCGCATCGGGGCGGGGAAGAGGCTGCGCTGCCAGCGCGTCGGCGCGATGCAGAGGTCCGAGTGGTGCTGGGCGTGGATCTGCGCCAGGTTGCGCAGCGTCAGCAGCTGCCGGTCCTGGTCGACCACCGGAAACTCCGGATCGAAGCCGTAGTCCGCACCGACATCACGATAGTAGAATTCCATGTAGGAGATCAGGCGCGCGGCGGGCCAGATCTGCCGGGCGAAGATCAGATCGCCCCACCCCGGGTGGCCGACGATGACGTCGGGCTCGTAGCCGCCATCCTTCAGCTGCGTCATCAGCGCTGCGGCGGCGCGGCCCTGGCGGATCTGGTTGGCGAAGGCTTCGAGCGGCGGGAAGCGCGGATCGACCCGCGACGGGCTGCCCTTGTAGCGATGGACCGTGACCCCCGGCAGGGAGCTCGTCGCGATCGGGTAGCGACCGATGGCGGTGACGTCGAACCCCGCCGCGGCGAGGCCGGGTGCGACCAGCTTGTACTGGCCGGGCAGATTCGGGTGGACGAACAGAAGCTTCAAGGCGGATGCCGTTTCGAGCGGGCGTGCGGACCCGGGCGTGCGGACCCGGGCGTGCGGACTTGGGTGGGCTTGCGGACCCGGCGAGCGGACCTGGGAGCGAGCCCGGTTGTCGCGGAGCGAGCGCGCGCGGGCGGCCGCAGCGAGCCGGTCCGGTGCGCGGCGGCGGTGTCCACGGCGGGGCGAACGACGATAGACGCGGTCCGTCGCCGGACCGCGCCCTTGGCCCTCGCCCTCGACCGGGATGTCGCCGTCAGGCCTTCTTGGTGGCCCGCGGCTTCGCCGCCGGCTCGGCGGGGACGCGCTTGCCCTGCACCGCGGCGAGGCACTCGGCGTAGGTGTCGAGCAGCCAGTCCTTCTCGAAGACGTGCGGCTCCTGGCGCGACTGCTCGACCTGCACGATGCTCTTCAGGAGCACGAAGGCGATCAGCTCCGGGCTGTCGCCGTTGATGTCGACGCCGCCGCCGCGGGCCGTGGTGCTCGCGGTGGTGGAAGCGGCAGCCGAGCTCCCCAACGGAAAATTGGCAGGTTTCTTCAAGTCGCCCTCTCCCCTAACGCTCGTGGGTGATCGATGGTCGAGTGATGGAAGCCGGGTCGTCGCGATCCGGCAGCCCGTCCTAACGACGGATGCTGCACCCATGCAACATCCGATGCTTCCGATAGGCGGTCGTCGCGGCGCGCGCCAGCCTTGGTCGATTACAAAATGGATCAATCTTCCTTCATCGCGAAGTCGTAAACGCGCAGCATCGGGTCGAGGAAGTACTGCAGCACCGTGCGCTCGCCGGTCTTGATCAGCGACGTCGCCGCCATCCCCGGCAGGAGGGCGATCTTGGCGCGCTCGAGATCTTCCGGATTGAGGGTGACGATGGCGTCGAACCAGGCGGTCTCGCCGCCGGGCGTCTCGATGCGGTCCGGCGACACGCTCTTCACGGTGCCGTTCAGGATGCTCTGGTAACGCTGCTTGTAGGCGAGGATGTGTATGTCGACCGACTGGCCGGGGCGCACCTGGTCGACGTCGTTGGGATTGAGCTTCGCCTTGACGACGAGAGGCGCCGTGTCGGGGACGATCTCCAGCACCACCTGGCCGGGCAGGATGGTCGCGCCCGGTCCGTGCACCGCGAGCCCGAGCACGCGCCCGCCGACGGGGGCCTGCAGGTCGACGCGGGTGAGGCTGTCCTGTGCGGCGACGAGCCGCGGATCGATCTCGGCGAGCTGGGCACCGGCCTGCGACAGGCCGGCGGAGATCTCCTGGCTGCGGTCCTTCTGGATCTGGTCGATCTCGAGTTCGGCGCTGTGGATCTCGTTGCCGGCCGCGGCGATCTGGGCGTGCAGGCCTTCGAGCGTGCTGCCGAGGCTCGCCGATTCACGCTGCAGCGCCAGCACGCGCGACTTCGGCGTCAGGCCCTTGGCGAGGAGCTGGTTGAGGCCGACGAGTTCCTCGGCGATCAGCTCGACCTGCCGCTCGGTCTCGCGCACCTGGCCGGTCAGGCCTTCGATCTGTTTCTGGTAGCCTTGCATCTGCTGGCGCAGCAGGCCGACGCGGCCCGCCACTGCCGCCCGTCCGGCGTCGAAGATGCGCTCCTCCTGGTCGAGGATCTTGGCGACGTCCGGATCGCTGCGCTGCGCCACGAGGTCGGCCGGGAAGCTTATGTGATCGGCGTCGGCGGCCTCGGCGGCGAAGCGGGCGAGCTGCGACATCACCTGCACGCGGCGCGTCGTCAACACGTCGACCTCCGCCCGGACGTCTGAGAGGTCGAGCCGGACCAGCACGTCGCCGGCCTTGACGAGCTGGCCTTCCTTGACGAGGACGTCGCCGACGGGGCCGCCCTCGCGGTGCTGGACCGGCCGCCGGCTGCCCTCGACGACGACGACGCCCTCGGCGTGCGAGGCGCGGGCGATCGGCGCCAGCGCCGCCCAGGTGCAGATGCCGCCGAGGAAGAAGATGGCGATGGCGACACCCGCCAGCACCACCTTGCGAGGGTTGTCGGACGGCCGCTCGAACGTCGGGCCGTGATACTCGATCAGCGACATCTCAGGCCTCGTCCTTCACCATCCGCAGCGACAGCGGTCGCCCGGATCGCTTCATGAACTCTTCCGCGGTGACGACGATCTGGAGCTCGCCGTCGCGCAGCAGCGCGACGCGGTCGAGATGCTGCACCAGCGTCGGCCGATGCGACACCATCACCACCGTCGTCTCCATCTCCTTCAGCGCCGCGATGCAGGCGACGAGCGCCGCCTCGCCCGGCCCGTCGAGGGCCGCGTTGGGCTCGTCGAGCACGACGAAGGCCGGGCGCCCGATGACGGCGCGCGCCAGTCCGATCAACTGCTTCTGGCCGCCCGACAGCGGATGGCCGCCTTCGCCCACCGGCGTATCGTAACCTTGCGGCAGCTTCAGGATGATCTCGTGGCAGCCGGCCCGCACCGCCGCCTCGACGATCTCGCGTTCACCGAAGGTGCCGAAGCGGCCGATGTTCTCTGCCACCGAGCCGGTGAGCAGGCCGATGTCCTGCGGCAGGTAGCCGATGTGCCGGCCGAGGTCGGCGCGGTCCCATGACCACAGTTCGACACCGTCGAGGCGAATCTCGCCCGCCGACGGCCGGATCACGCCCATGATCAGGCGAACGAGGGTCGACTTGCCGGAGCCGATCGGCCCGACGATGGCGAGCGACGTGCCGGCCAGAGCGCCGAAGGTGATGCCGCGCAGGATCGGCTTCGGGGCGCCACGCGGCATATAGCTGACGTTGCGGATGGCGAGCTCGCCCTTCGGGCGTGGCAGCGGCATCGCGGTGGCCGGCGCCGGGAACTGCTCGTAGAGGGAGGCGAGACGCTCGCCGGCCTCCTTCGCCCCGAGATAGCTCTCCCAGGCGTGCAGCACCTGCATCACCGGACCCATCATCATGCCGAAGATGATGACGGCGGAGAACGCCACGCCGACATTGAGCTGGCCGTTGATCGCGCCGATCGCCACCGTCGTGATGATGGCGATCTTCTGGAACAGGCCGAAGGCCTCCTCGAAGCTCGAGAACTTGGCGCCGGTGATGCCGCCCTGCGCCTCGGCGGCGACGGCGACGTCGTTGCTGCGCAGCCACCGCTGCACGAGACCAGGCAAAAGGCCCATGCCGACCGCCGCGTCGGCGCTGCGCACGTTTGCCTCCGCGATCCGCATGGTCGCCTGCATCGCCGCCGACGCCGCCTCGATGGTGCCGCGCGTCACCGCCATCTGGACGATCGCCAGGATGACGTTGATGACGAGGAAGACCGACGCCAGCACGCCGACCCAGAAGTACATCAGGTAGAGGACGGCCAGGAACACGCCGACCCACGGCACGCTCATCGCCGTGATGGCGCCGCCGCCGCAGAAGAACTGCCGGAACATCGCGAGATCGCGCAGCGGCTGCGCCCCGGTCTCGTCGCGCTGCGCGGCGCTCTTCTCCATCAGGGCGCGGAAGGTGCGGCCGGCGAGGACCTTGTCGAGGCGCAGCGTCGCCTTGATCAGGAGATTGGTGCGGACGTAGCTGAACAGACCTTTGAAGAAGAGCGCGATGCAGGCGCCGATGAACAGCGCGGTCAGCGTGTCGTAGCTGCGGCTCGGCACGGCACGGTCGAAGACGTTGATCATGTAAAGGATGTACGTGAAGCCCAACGCCGTCGAAATGGTGTGGAACCAGGTGGCGAAGACGAAATTGGTGCGGCACGAGCGAAGGACTTCGCGGAGCTCGCGCGAATCGGTGACGATCGCCATAAGGCGGTTCCTCGGTGCGCGGCGCCGGGCCGCGGATCAGAAAGAAGGACGCGGTCCACGAGGGACTCGAATGTGTCCAGGCGCGACGGGTCGGGCGCCAGCGCGAAGCCGGGGAGACGGACGACGTCGCCGCCCGCTTCGGCCGCGACGCGGGCGATGTCGGCGATGACCGCCGGCAGGGTGACGAGGCGCCCGTCGACGGCGCCGAGCCAGCGCCGCACGGCCTCCCGGGACAGCACGGCGCCGGACGGCGGTTCGCCGCCCGGGGCGACGACGACCGCGTCGGAGGGGACCGAACGGGCGTCCGGGAACGTCTGCCGCGGCCCCTTCGGCGCCACGTGCCGGGCGCCGGCATCCAGCACCACGCAAGCGGTCGCCTGCAGCCTTTCGAACGCGGCAGAAATCGCCGCCACCGCGCCGGCGGGACCCGCCAGCACGAGCGTGCCGATCTCGACGTCCTGGCTCGTCGTGGTCGTGGCGAGGTACTCCATGATCCTGTCGTAGCCAGGATCGGACGATCTTAGCACGATCAGGATCGGAATGCTGCGCCGCACGGTGACGGGCAGCGAGCCCAGGGTCGCTTCGATCGCGTCCACCCCGGCGTCGAAGCCGATCACCAGGACCACGGTCTCGGCCGTGCGGAGCCGATCCGTGACCGTTTCGGCGGCGACGACGACCGGGCCCCGAGCGGCGCTGCCACGCACCGAGGCGGCGACGATCCGGGCGTAGGCCGCGTCTGCCGGCGACGGTGGCAGCCACGCCAGCAGGATCGCCTGCGTGCGGGCGGCGCCGGGCTCGAGCGTGCGGATCCAGCCGCCGCCGTCGGACGCGGCGGCGAGGGAGACGTGCAGGGCCCCGGCGCCGAGGCGCCGCGGCACGAGCAGGACGAGATGCAGCCGGTCGGGCAGGCGCTCGCCATCGGGGTGGAAGGCCGCGATCGGCCGGGCGACGGAGAACAGCGGCTCGGCGGCGTGGGCGACGTCGCGCACCATCAGCTTGCCGAGATCGTGCTCGCGGTCGTCGGCGGCGAGAAAGACGATGGTGCCCGCCTCGACGGGGACGGCGCCGACGAAGGCGAGGCTGCCGCCGTCGGAACCGCGCCAGCCGAGGGCGTGCGGGATCGGCAGCCAGTCGGGCACCCGCGCGCCGACATCGATGGAGAGCTCGGCGACGAGATCGAGCAGCAGGTCGCCCTCGCTGGCGCGCAGCGCCATCGCGTCGGCGGCGCGCGCGATGCTGGAGCGGGTCGCGCCCGGTGGGCACGTGACGTCGACGAGGCCGTCGTCGAGCATGACGAAGCAGCGCGCCGCGATCACCGGCAGGACGAGGATCGACCGCCCGGTTCGCGGGTCGAGGGCGAGGCGCGCCCGTGTCGCCGTCAACTGGCCGCCGTCGAGGGCAAAGGCGATCGGCTGCCCTTCCGTCGTGCCGAGGTCGCCGTCAAGGACCAGCGCGATGCCGGGTCCGAGGGGAAGCGACACGTCGGCCCGAATGGCGAGTTCGCTCACCGTGGTCAGATGGCGCAGCAGCGGCTGCCAGTTCCGCGGGTTGTCGGGCTCGCCGTCGATGCGCGCCATCGCCTGGACGATGAGCGTGGCGAGCGTCCGATCGAAGGGGGCGGGCGCCGTGCGCAGCGGATAGTGCGTCACACCATGCTCGTCGGACGCCGACAGCACGAGCCGATCGGCGGATGACGGCAGCCGTCCGCCGACGACGAGCAGGTTCGTCGCACCGTCGGGTCGCAGCAGGCGCGTATGGGTCAAAGTGTCGAAGGGGCCCCGGTTCGAGCAGAGCACCAGCGTGCCGGCGGGGGCGGCCGCCAGCACCACGGCGAACGCGCCGCCATGCCAGGGCATCAGGCCGACGTCGATGGTCGTGTCGGGGTCGAGGGTGATGGCGTCGCCGTCGTCGAACGGCCCGGGCAACGCGGCGAACGCCCCGTCGTCGCCGCCGAAGAGCGGTGCCGCGTCGCCGATGTCCATTGAGCCGAAGAGGGGATCGCTCATGGGGTGAGGATTGGCACCAATCCGTGGTGAGAGCGTGGCCGCGTGCCGGGCGGTCGCGCCTCGGCGATCGTGGCTACGGCGGGGTCCGGTGGGCGCCGTCTGCCGTCGCCGCTCGGCTCCGGGTCCGGTCCGCTGCCGCATCGGTCCGGCGAAGTCGCCGAGGGCGACCGGCAGGCGTCCCGGCCGCGCCAGGACACGGCGGCGCCCGGCGAGCGTGCCTTGCCCTGTCGATGAGGGAGAGCCGTACGAACGTCGATCGACCCGCAGCCGGCGCCGTCACAGAAACGATGGTTCCGCATCGCCAGGGCTGCCGATTGACGGCCCTCGTGAGGCCGGCCTGTCCACTACCGCGGGCAATGACAATGTCCGGCTGTAGCGTGAAATGCAGACGGCCGGGGCATGGTATTCCATGCCCCGGCCGCCGGTCTTGATACTCGCGTCCGACGACACAAACCTCGTTCGATCAGAACTCGAACCAGTCCTTCTTGACGTCGTTTTTGTCGAAGCCCTCGATGAGGATCTTCACCTTGCTGCCCTTGACCTGGACGAGCACGCCGTCGCCGTCGTTCTTCAGCTTGAGGTCGCCGAACTTGGTGTTGAAGTCCTTGAGGTCGATGACGTCCTTCTTCGGCTCGAAGTCGGTGATCGTCTGCTTGGACTTGTCGCCGCTGTCGTCGACCCGGAAGGTGTCATTGCCCTTGTCGCCGGTCAGCTCGTTCTTGCCCGTGCCGCCGTTGAGGGTGTCGTTGCCCTTGCCGCCGAAGAGGTCGTCGTCACCGTCATCGCCGAAGAGCTTGTCGTCGCCACCGACGCCGAAGACGCTGTCGTTGTCGTCACCACCATTGACGGTGTCGTTGTCGTCGCCGCCATCAACGGTGTCCTTGCCCGCGCCACACTGCAGATTGTCCTTGCCGGTGTCGCCCGAGATGCTGTCGTTGCCGTCGCCGCCCTTGATGGTGTCGTCGCCGGTCTCGCCGCGCAGCAGGTCGTTGTCGTCGCCGCCAATGATGGAATCGTTGCCATCGCCGCCGAAGATCGAGTCCTTGCCGGCGTCGCCGTTCAGCTTGTCCGCGCCGCTCAGGCCGAACAGCAGATCGTCGCCGTCCTCGCCGCTGACCGTGTTCTTGCCGCCGTTGCCGAGGACGAGGTTGTCGAGGTCGTTACCGGTGATCTTGGCGTTGCCCTTCTCGCCGAGCGTCAAGCCCGCGAGATTCTTGCTCATCGTGTAGGAGTCACCGAAGTTCACGGTGAACAGGCCGTAGTTGTACAGATCCTTGTCGAACTTCGGGGGATCGTTCGGATCGAACTTTACGACGTTGATGTCCTTGTTCTTCTCCGGCAGGAAGTCAGCAATGATCTGCTTCTGCTCTTTGGTGAATTCTACGTTTTCGCTGCCCGGTACCGTGGCCATAATAACAACCCCATATCAACAAGCGGTCGGAACCCCGCCGGTCCCGGAAGCGCGATGAACTTTCGATGCCGCCGACGTCAACCCCGTGACACACCACGCCGCAGCCGACGTGAGGTAGCACGCGGAGAACGCCGACACATCTGAACAGAACGTGAGGTCGGGTCGAGGAACCCCCCCTCACTACGCACATTGCCATAGCATGACGTTTTGCAGAACACAAAGTGGCGTTCGATCACGTCCGCTTGATGAAATTCGTTAGCGCCCTGAGGCACTATCAGTCATAGCGAACGCGGCGCTCCGCACCAGGGGAGACTGCTCCGTCCGGAGCGAGGTCGCGGGGGTTCCGCTCCACATCGCGATGCGATCCGACGCCCGGAAGACGCGGTGCAGCAATCGCAGCGCTTGCCTCCGCGGGCCTTCCTCTCGGGGCCCCGAGAGAAGCCTCCCGGCGGCTTCGGGACGTCAGGAAAGGCCCGTGATCTCGCCGGTTGCGTCCAGGCCGATGCGTTCGGCGGAGGGCGTGCGCGGCAGGCCGGGCATGGTGAGGATGTCGCCGCAGATCGCCACTACGAAGCCGGCTCCGGCGGACAGGCGGACGTCGCGGACCGGAACGACGTGGCCGGTCGGAGCGCCGCGTTCGTTCGGGTCGGTGGAGAAGGAATACTGCGTCTTTGCGACGCACACGGGCAACCGGCCATAGCCCGCCTCTTCCCATCTGGCGAGCTTGTCGGCCACCGGTCCGGAGATTGCCACGTCCTCGGCGCGGTAGATCTCGCGGGCGACCGTGCGCAGCTTCTCGGCGAGCGGCAGGTCGTCCCCGTAGAGGGGGCTGAACCCCGCCGTCGTGGCCGGTCCGTCGAGGGTGGCGGCGACGGTGCGCGCGAGCGCCTCCGCCCCCGCCGAACCGTCGGCGAAGTGGCTGCAGACGATCGCCGTGACCCCCAGCCGGTCACGACAAAGTGCGACGACACGCTCGAGCTCGGCCGCGGTGTCGCTCGCGAATCGGTTGAGGGCGACCACCACCGGCACGCCGAACTTGCCGACGTTCTCGACATGGCGGGCGAGGTTGGCGAAGCCGGCCTCGACGGCGGCGACGTCCTCGCGGTCGAGGGCCGCCTTGGGCAGGCCGCCGTGCATCTTCAGTGCCCGCACGGTCGCGACGACGACGGCGCAGTCCGGCGCGAGCCCGGCGCTGCGGCACTTGATGTCGAAGAACTTCTCGGCGCCGAGGTCGGCCCCGAAGCCCGCCTCGGTGACGACGATGTCGCCGAGGCGCAGGCCGGCGCGCGTCGCCGCCACGGAGTTGCAGCCGTGCGCGATGTTGGCGAACGGCCCGCCGTGCACCAGGGCGGGCGAGCCCTCCAGCGTCTGCACGAGGTTCGGCATCGCCGCCTCGCGGAGCAGCGCCGCCATGGCGCCGGCGCCCTTCAGTTCGCCGGCGGCGACGAGGCGGCGCTCGCGCGTCTCGCCGATCACCATGCGCGAAAGCCGCGCCTCGAGGTCGGCGAGGCCCTCCGACAGGCAGAGCACCGCCATCACTTCCGAGGCAACGGTGATGTCGAAGCCGTCCTCGCGCGGGAAGCCGTTCTGGGCACCGCCGAGCGAGGAGACGACCTGGCGCAGCGCCCGGTCGTTCATGTCGACCACCCGCCGCCAGCTGATGCGGCGGGTGTCGAGGCCGATCTCGTTGCCCCAGTAGACGTGGTTGTCGACGAGCGCCGACAGGAGGTTGTGCGCCGAGGAGATGGCGTGGAAGTCGCCGGTGAAGTGCAGGTTGATGCGGTCCATCGGCACGACCTGGGCATAGCCGCCGCCGGCAGCCCCGCCCTTCACGCCGAAGCACGGCCCGAGCGAGGGCTCGCGCAGGCAGATGACGGCGCGCCGGCCGATGCGGTTCAGCGCGTCGCCGAGGCCGACGGTGGTGGTCGTCTTGCCCTCGCCGGCGGGGGTCGGGCTGATCGCGGTGACGAGCACGAGCTTGCCCGTCGGCCGCTCCGAGAGCGAGGCGAGGTAGGCGAGGTCGAGCTTGGCGATGGTGCGGCCGTAGAGGTGCAGGGCATCCTCCGGCACCCCGAGCTTCACGGCGATCTCGACGATCGGACGAAGGTGCGCCGCGCGGGCGATCTCGCCATCGGATTTCATGTTGTTCTCGTTGGGCGGTGGCCGGAC
This sequence comes from Pseudoxanthobacter soli DSM 19599, assembly GCA_945898215.1. Lineage (GTDB taxonomy): Bacteria > Pseudomonadota > Alphaproteobacteria > Rhizobiales > Segnochrobactraceae > CAMDHY01. The sequence continues at coordinate 27,902 of CAMDHY010000033.1, forward strand.
GGCCGGGTCGGTCGGGGCGCGATGGTGACGGGCGTGATACGCCCGTGTCAATCGCGTGCCGCGGCAACGATCGCAGCGGAGTCCGGCGCTGCCGGACGGGCCGGCGCGTCAGGGCCAGAAGGGCGGGCGCACCGGCGACAGCGCCCCGCCGATCCGCACGGGCGCGATCGCCGTCGCCCGCCCGGTGCGGTCGTCGAGCTCGACGGCGACGCCCGACAGCGTCGCCTCGCCGAGCGCCGGCGAGAAGCGGGCGCCGGGGATCTTGCGCAGGAAGCGCGACAGCGGTTCGTCGCGTTCCATGCCGATGATCGATTCGTAGTCGCCGCACATGCCGACGTCGCTCATGAAGGCGGTGCCTTCAGGCAGCACCCGGTGGTCGGCGGTCGGCACGTGGGTGTGGGTGCCGACGACGAGGCTCGCCCGGCCGTCGCAGAAATAGGCGAGAGCCTGCTTCTCGCTCGTCGCCTCGGCGTGGATGTCGACGACGACCGCGTCGACGGCCGTCCCGAGCGGGGCGCCGTCGAGGATCCCGTCCAAGACGGTGAACGGATCGTCCATGGCGTCCATGAACACCCGCCCCATGACGTTGGCGACCAGGACGCGGGCGCCGTTGCGCGCCGTGAAGACGTTCGCGCCCCGCCCGGGCGCGCCGGCGGGAAAGTTCGCCGGGCGCAGCAGCCGCGGCTGGCGCTCGATGAAGACGAGGGCCTCGCGCTGGTCCCAGACGTGGTTGCCGGTGGTGATCGCGTCGGCACCCGCATCGAGGAGTTCCTGGGCGATCTCCTCGGTGATGCCGAAGCCGCCGGCGGCGTTCTCGCCGTTGACGACGACGAAGTCGATCGCCGACGTCTCGATAAGCCTCGGCAGATGCTCGGACACGACCTGTCGGCCGGACCGGCCGACGACGTCACCGAGGAACAACAGGCGCATCGCGATCCCTTCGTCGGCGTCGGGCATCCCGCCCCGCCGTGTCGACGCCTGCGGCGCCCGTCACGGGAAAGTCTAGCCGGACGGCGCGGCGCTTGTCGCGTCCCGAGCGGGTGTCGCGTCCCGAGCGGGTGTCGCGCCAGCCGCGGGCCGCGTCACGCCGTCGGACGGAAGCCTTCGTCGGTCAGGACGGCGTCGAGGCGGCGGTCGTGCGGCTCGTCCGGCACCGCCGGCACCTCCTGCACGGCGAAGGCTACGCCGATCGCCCGCCTCCGGCCGATCGCATCGAGGCGGGCCAGCGCCCGGTCGTAGTAGCCGCGGCCGTAGCCGATGCGGTGGCCACGGCGGTCGAAGGCGGCGAGCGGCACGAGCAGCACATCGGGATCGACGAGGCCGGCCTCGGGGGGCGGGTGGCGCAGCCCGAAGCCGGCCGCCTCGAGTGCCTCGCCGGGCCGCCAGCGCCGGAAGACGAGCTCCGTCGGACCGACTACGGCCGGCAGCGCCAGCGGGTGGCCGCGGGCGGACAGCGCTTCGAGAAGCGGCATCGGGTCGATCTCGCCCCGCACCGGCACGAAGCCCGAGACGACGGCACCGGGGGCGAGCGCGAGGGCGTCGATGGTCGCGACGAGCTGGTCGGCCACCTGTTTCCGGGCGGGTTCGTCGAGGGTCGCGCGGCGGGCGAGGGCCTCGGTGCGCAGGGCCGCCTTGCGTGCCGCGACGTCGGTCAATGCACCCTCGAACACGCGGGCGCCGGGAGCCGGGAAAATTGTGGCGAGCCGCCTCGGCCGTCAGAGGAGATCGATCCCGGGAGACCTACGGAGTAGGTGGGAGCCGTGTGTCCGGGTCCACGGACCCGGTCAGGTACAGCCCCCGTTTGGATCGATAAGGCCCCGGGGATAGTGAGTCTCCGTCGAACCGTGCAGCGTCGCCGTCCCGACATATAGAAGCGTCGGGGCCGGTGCGCCAGAGGCTGGCGTCGTGCTTGCGGCCGTTAGCCAACAGCGGAAATCCCCCCTCGCCTTCGAGACCGCAGCGGTGCTACGGCTTCGCGCGTGAGACCGACCACGGCGGGGGCTCGAGGCGTGCAGAACGGACGACGACTTCTGGGCCACCTCGTCAGCCTCGACGCGCCGCGTCGCGGCGCCGTTTTCGTCCACCTCGCCGCCGCTCTGTTGGTGGTCGGTGCGGTCGCCGGCTGCGCCGGCCGGCCGGGGCTCGACGCCCTGATGCCGGTCGCCGAGGCGGCCGGGCCGGGCGAGCGCGAGCACGTCATCCTCGTCGCCTCGACGCGCCAGCGCGACAAGCGGCCAGGCGTCTTCTTCAACGGCGAGCGCGAGAGCACGCTCTCCTTCGCCCGCTTCGACATGACCGTGCCGCCGACCCATGCGCCCGGCCAGATCGAGTTCCCCAAGCAGGCGCCCGGCAACCCCGCCACCGACATGGTGGTGCGCGAGGCGGTGTTCCGCGACACCAAGGCGGAGTTCCTCGCCGACCTGAAGGCGCAGCTCGCCTTGCGGCCGCCCGGCCAGCGCAAGGCGGCGATCTTCGTGCACGGCTACAACACCCAGTTCAACGAGGCGATGTACCGGATCCTCCAGCTGACGGACGATTCGCGGGCGCCGACCGTGCCGGTGCTGTTCACCTGGGCCTCGCGCGGCAAGACCGAGGGCTATCTCTACGACAACAACAGCGCCACGGCGGCGCGCGACGGCCTCGAGGAGACGATCCGCCTCGTCTTCGACAGCGGTGCCGAGGAGGTGTCGATCCTCGCCCACTCCATGGGCAACTGGGTGACGGTCGAGGCGCTGCGCCAGATCAAGATTTCCGGCAACCTGCCGCCGATCGAGCGCCTCGGCGCCGTCGTGCTGGCGGCGCCCGACATCGACGTCGACGTCTTCAAGACGCAGCTGAAGCGCTTCGGCAAGCCGGCCAAGCCCTTCATCATCATCGTCTCGCGCGACGACAAGGCGCTCGGCATCTCCGACTTCCTCGCCGGCGACAAGCACCGCGTCGGCGCCTATACCGACGACGAGGAACTGGTCGATCTCGGCGCCGTCGTCATCGACATGACGAAGGTGAAGTCGATCGACGGCCTCAACCACGGCAAGTTCGCCCAGCTCGCCGAGATCGCGCCGCAGATGCGCGCCCTCGTTGCCGGCGCCGCCGGCCGGGCCGGCGCCGCCAAGGTGCTCGCGCCCGACGGCATCGAAATCGTCGGCCTCGATCGCGCCCCGCCGACGCCGCCGGGCTTCGCCGGGCCGGCCGCCGCTCCGGCCGCGGCGACCGTGGCGACCCCGCCGCCGGTCGCGGCCGCGCCCACGCCGCCGCCCGTACAGTAGGTCCGCCCACCGCGGGCGCGTCGGCCCTGCGGAGGACCGGCGCGCGAAGGCGTGCGCCGCCCGACGTTGCGCGGGGAGCGGCGACGATCTGCGGCGTTGACGCCGCCCCCTCGCGCATGGTCTGACGGGCGCTCCGGTTTCTCGCGTACGGAGGCTTCGCGACGTGGCGCGCGGCACCGCTCTCAGCCTGCCGAACATCCTCACCTACGCGCGCATCGCCGCCGTACCGGCGGTGGCGGCCTTTCATTTCGTGCCGGGCGACGAGGCGCGCTGGACCGCCGTTGCGATCTTCGTCGCCGCCGCCGTGACGGACTTCTTCGACGGCTACCTCGCCCGCGCCTGGCAGCAGCAGTCGGCCCTCGGCCGCATGCTCGACCCGATCGCCGACAAGCTGCTTGTTGCCACCTGCCTGCTGCTGCTCGCCGCCTCCGGCACGATCGGCGGCTGGTCGCTGATCGCCGCCATCATCATCCTGTGCCGGGAGATGCTGGTCTCCGGCTTGCGCGAGTACCTCGCCGAACTGCGCGTCGGCGTGCCGGTGACGAAGCTCGCCAAGTACAAGACGACGGCGCAGCTCGTCGCCGTCGGCGTGCTGCTCGCCCATCCGGCGGGCGACCGCGTCATCCCCTATCTCTCCACCATCGGCCTGGGGCTCCTGTGGATCTCGGCGATCCTGACGCTCTACACCGGCTGGGACTATTTCCGCGCCGGCATCGGCCATCTCGTCGAGAGCGAGCCGTGAGGGTGCTCTATTTCGCCTGGGTGCGCGAGCGCATCGGCCTTGCCGAAGAGGAGCTCGCGCCGCCTCCCGAGGTGGCGACGGCGGGCGAGCTCGTCGCCTGGCTCGCCCTTCGCGGCGACAACTATGCCCACGCCTTCGAGCGCCCCGGCACGATCCGCGTCGCCGTCGACCGTGTGCACGTTCCGGCCTCCGCGCCGATCGCCGGGGCGCGCGAGGTCGCGCTGTTCCCGCCGATGACCGGCGGCTGAAGCCGCCGCCCTGGAGCCCTCCGCGGGGCTCCCTCGCCGAGGTGTCCGCATGGCCGAGGTTTCCATCGTCGGCACCGCCTTCGACCCCGCCGCCGAGGCCGCGCGCCTCGTCGTCGACGGCGCCGTCGGCGCGACCGTCAGCTTCGTCGGCTACTGTCGCGACGAGGGCGGCCGGCTCGCCGCCCTCGAGCTCGAGCACTATCCCGGCATGGCCGAGGAGGAGATCGGCCGCATCGCTGCGGAGGCGAAGCGGCGCTGGCCGATCACCGGCCTCTGCGTCGTCCACCGCCACGGTCTCGTCCGGCCGGGCGAGCCGATCGTGCTCGTCGCCACCGCCTCGGCGCACCGCGCCGCCGCCTTCGACGCGGCGGCCTTCCTGATGGACTTCCTGAAGACGCGCGCCCCGTTCTGGAAGCGCGAGCACGGCGCCGACGGCAGCACCGGCGACTGGGTGGCGGCGACGGACGCCGACGACAGTGCCGCGGCGCGGTGGGCGGAGGCGGAGCGTCCGGGCTGAGGGCGGCTTGCCGGGCGGCCCAGGGGTTTTTCGGCGATCGACGGAGGCCGTTTGCAGCGTCTATGCTCGCGGCCCCCCCCCTCCCTACCCTCCCCCGCGAGGGGGGAGGGTTTACGACGGCTGTTTCACGTCCCTGACGAGAACAACGACCAGCGCTGCAGATCTGCGCAGACCTCCCCAAAAATCTCGACGCGAACCCTCCCCTCTCGCGGGGGAGGGTAGGGAGGGGGGGCGGCCGCGGGTTCGGCGCAGCGTCGGTCCACTGCCCTCGACAGCAAGCGACCCTCGACCGCGAGCGACTCCAAGCGACCCCGACCGCGCGCGACCGCGGCCCCGGTCAGGCGACGACCTGGTCCCGCCCCGCCGCCTTGGCGCGGTAGAGGGCGGCGTCGGCGGCGCGGATCAGCTGATCGACGCCGGCCGTCTCCGGTCCGGCGGTGGCGATGCCGAGGCTCGCCGTCACCGGGATCGCAAGGTCGCCGACGCGCACCGGCGCCCGCGCCAGTGCCGCGCGGATCCGCTCGGCGGCGTCGCGGGCGTCGCCCGGTTTGGCCTCCTGCAGGAGCAGCACGAACTCCTCGCCGCCGTAGCGCGCCACCACGTCGCTGTCGCGGCACTCGGCCCGGCAGATCGCCGCCACCGCCTTCAGCACCTCGTCGCCGACCTGGTGGCCGTGGCGGTCGTTGATCGCCTTGAAGTGGTCGATGTCGAGCATCACCACGGCGAGCCCGCGGACATAGCGGCGGGCCGCCGACAGCTCCCGCTCCGCCGTCGCATAGAACGAGCGGCGGTTGAGGACGCCGGTGAGGAAGTCGGTCTCGGCCATCTGCTTCAGCTGGCCGATCAGTCCCTCGCGCTCGGCCTCGATGCGCCGCCGCTCGGCGACTTCCTCGGCGAGCGCCTGGTTCGACCGCGTCAGCTCGGCGGTGCGCTGCTCGACGCGGCTCTCCAGCGTGGCGTTCGCCTGCTCAAGCTCGATCTGCTTCTGGCCGAGCCGGGCGAGCATGGCGCGCAGCGCCGCCGCGAGCGCCAGCACCTCGGCGAAGCCGCCGACGGGCGGCACGTCCTGCGCCCGGCTGTCGGCCCCGATGGCGGCGGCGGCGGCGCCGAGGCGGGCGAGCGGAGACGCCACGCGGCGGGCGATCCACAGGCCCATCACGCAGAACAGCACGGCGGTGCCGAGGCCGCCGGCGAGGATGAGGCGTTCGACGGTCTCGACCGGGCGCAGCGCGAGGTCGACCGGCTGGCGCGCCAGCACGATCCAGCCGAGCCCCGGATACTCGCGAAAGCCCCGCGAGCGGCTGTAGCCGGTGAGATAGTCGACGCCGTCCGGCCAGGTCTCCTCGGCGACGCCGGTCTCGCCCCGCTGCGCGACGGCGATGCTCGCAAGCGAGAGCCGCTGACCCTCGAGCCGCGGATCGCCGAGCAGCACGTCGCCCTCGCCCGACAGCACCAGGATCTCGACGCCGTCGGCGATGTGGTCGGCCGCCAGGAGCGAGGTCTTGATCTCGGCTGCCCACGACCAGCTGAGGTGGGCGCCGACGGTGCCGGTGACGGTGCCGGCGGCGTCCTTCAGCGGCATCGCCACGTCGACGAAGCGCAGCGGCGCGGAGGGATCGGGGTTCGACAGCAGCTTCTCGAGCAGCACCGCCTTGTGGACATCGCCGACGAAGGGGCCGGCGATGGCGCCCTTGAACCACGGCCGCTCGGAGACGTCGGCGCCCTCGAGCAGCCCGCCGGTGGCCGCCAGCACCTTGCCGGCGCGGTCGGTGTAGCCGATCCAGGCATAGTCCGGGTAGGTGCGCTGCAGGTCGGCGAGATGGGCGCGGCGGTTCTTGTCGCGCAGCTCCGGGGCGATCAGCGGGTCGAGTGCTGCGACGATCGACAGGTCGCGGTAGCGCTCGAACATCGAGCGGTCGAGCTTGTCGCGCATCTGGGCGGCGAGCTCGCGCATCTCGCGGCCGATCGACAGGGTCAGCTCGCGCGTCGAGACGCGATCGACGACGAGGCCTATCGCGGCGATGGCGCCGAGGGTCAGCACCGTGAGGATGACGGCAAGCTGTGTCTGCAGGGACCAGGTGCGCATGCGATCAGGCTGAGCGGCAGCGGTGGGAGGGGGCGGCGTCGGCCTTCGCCGTCGCCACGAAAGCGGGTCTCGTGGGCGGGATTTCCCCACGAGAGCGGGCCTCGGCACGGGGTACTCGCGCTCCACCGCTCCGGATGCAGGGGTGGCGAACTTTTTTCTCGCCGCTGTTCAATGGCACACGGCGGCTGCCGTCAACCTTGCACCGCGGCGCTCGGCCCCCGGTGGACGGAGCGGGCGAACTCGTGAGACTGTCCGGCCGCCGCCGGGGTACGCCGGCGCGATCGACGGTGCGAGAACGGGAAGGACCTCATGATCGGGTATCGGCAACACCAGCGCGACGGCGGCCACGCGGGCCCGAGCCCGCGCTTGCGGACGCTGCAGCTGGCGCTCGGCGCCGCGACGGCGGCCTGGCTGTCGCTGGCGCCGCTCGCCGCCACTGCGCAGGACACGACCGCGCAGGACGCGGCCACCTCGGCGAAGGCGAAGGTGGAGGCTCTCCTCCCCGACTTCGAGGCGATGCTGGAGAAGGGGATGGCCGACTTCGCCGTCCCCGGCGCGTCCGTCGGCATCGTCGTCGGCGACGAGGTCGTCTATGCCAAGGGCTTCGGCGTGCGCGCCGCGGGCGGGGAGGCCGTCGATACCGGCACGCTCTTCCAGATCGGCTCGACCACCAAGGCCTTCCTGGCGACGACGCTCGCCATCCTCGTCGATGAAAAGAAGCTCGAGTGGGCGCAGCGCGTTCTGGCGGTCGACCCGACCTTCACCCTGCACGACCCGTGGGTGACGCGGGAGTTCCGGGTGTTCGACCTGCTCGCCCAGCGCTCCGGCATGCGACCCTACGTCAACGACGTCATGACGGGTCTCGGCTACGACGCCGACGCCCTCATCTATTCCCTGCGCTTCGCCGAGCCGATCACGAGCTTCCGCTCGACCTTCGGCTACGTGAACATCCTGCACCTGATCGCCGGCCGCATCGTCGCGCGTCTGGACGACAAGGCGGACTGGTTCGAGGTGGCCGAGGAGCGCATCCTCGGTCCGCTCGGCATGACGCGCACCTCCTCCACCGCCGAGGCGATCGAGGCTGACGCCAACCATGCCGAAGGCCACCGCTTCGACGGCAAGGGCGCAGTGGCGATCCCGTTCGATCCGTCCTTCCCGTACATTCTGGGCCCGGCCGGCAACATCAACTCCTCCGTCGACGACATGACGAAGTGGGTGCGCACGCTCGTCGGCCGCGGCACCTTCGAGGGCAAGGCGATCGTCTCCGAGGCGGGGCTTCGCTACACTTGGACGCCGAAGGTGGCGCTCAACGACCAGCAGTCCTACGCGCTCGGCTGGGTGATCCAGGAACTCCCCGAGGGCCGGGTCGTCTGGCACAACGGCGGAACCTCCGGCTTCGGCGCCCACGTCGGCCTCATCCCCGAGGAGAACGTCGGCATCGTCGTGCTCTCCAACAGCGAGAACCGCGGCTTCCCCGACGCGGCCGCGATGTGGTTCTACCGGCGCATTCTCGGCGAGCCGGACTTCGACCACGTCGCCCAGGCCGCGGCCGCGGCGAAGGCGAAGTACGACGCCGAGGCGGCGACCTACGCGAAGCCGGCGGATGCCCGCCCGCCGCGCTCGCTCGCCGATCTCGCCGGCGCTTACGGCACCCAGGAATTCGGCCCGGCGGCGATCACCGTCGATGGTGAGCGGCTCGTCATGGCGCTCGAGAAGACCGGCGCGAAGCTGGCGCTCGAGCCCTTCGACGGCGACGTGTTTACGGTGCGCCTGCTGCCGGAGGGCCGGTTCGCGCCGATCGTCGCCACGTCGGGCGAGCAGCCGGCCGGCTTCGCGCAGTTCCAGATGGACGCGAAGGGCCGCCTCGACTCGCTGCGCCTGATCCTCGACGAGCAGCCCTACCTGTTCGACAGGGCAGGAGACTGAGGGCCGGACAGCGGGTCCCGTCCGCGGCCGCTCCCGGCGCCGACATCGAGTGTGTACACAGCCGTTTCGCCGTGTACACTCGTATGAAGTGCGTCGACCGTGACGCATCGGCGACGGCGCCGGGGCGGGGTCTCCGCCGCCTCCACGGTCGCCGCGACGGCGGTGGGGAGGCAAGGCGTTGGCCCGACGGGCGGGCGGTAACGACCACCGCGGCGTCACCGAGGTTTCGGTGCTGGCGCCGTTGCGCCACCGCGCCTTCGCGCTGCTCTGGCTCGCCGCCACCGCCGGCAACATCGGCATGTGGGTGCGCGACGCCACCTCCGGCTGGGTGATGACCGGCCTCGCGCCGGGGCCGGTCTATGTGGCGCTGGTGCAGGCGGCGGCGATGCTGCCGGTGTTCCTCTTGTCGCTGCCGGCCGGCGCCATCGGCGACATCGTCGACCGTCGCAAGATGATGATCGCGGTGCAGCTGTGGCTTGGCGCCGTCGGCCTCGCCTTCTCGGGCCTGACGGCGGCCGGCATGATGACGGCGCCGCTCCTCCTGGCGCTGACCTTCTGCGCCGGCGTCGGCACGGCGATGACCTTCCCGGTCTGGCAGGCGGTGATCTCCGAGCTCGTGCCGCGCTCCGAGTTGCGGCTCGCCATCGCCTTGAACGGCGTCGGCATCAACGTCTCGCGCGCGGTCGGCCCGGCGATCGCCGGCGTCGTGGTGGCGACGGCGGGGGCGGCGTCGGCCTATCTGATCGACGTCTCGGCTTATGTCTTCGGTCTCGCCGTGCTGTTGTGGTGGCCCCGAAAGCCGACGGTGCGGCGGCACCCGGAACGCTTCGGCAGCGCCATACGGGCAGGGCTGCGCTATGCGCGCCGCCATCCGCCGCTGCAGCGCACGATCGTGCGCTCGATGCTGTTCCTGACCTTCGCGAGCGTGCTGTGGGCGCTGCTGCCGGCCGTGGCGCGCGACCAGCTCGGCACCGGTCCCGCCGGCTACGGCATCCTGCTCGGCGCGCTCGGAGCGGGGGCCGTGTGCGGGGCGCTGGTGATGCAGCGCGTCCGCCGCCGCTTCGGCACGGAGCCGATGGTGCTCGCCGGCTCGCTCGTCTACGCCGCCGGCGTCGGCGTGCTCGCCATGACGACGTCCTTCTTGATCGCCTTCGCCGCGGTCGCGGTCGCCGGCGCCGCCTGGGTGGCGGTGTTGACGGCGCTGATGTCGGGCGCCCAGGCGGTGCTGCCCGACTGGGTGCGCGCCCGCGGCCTCGCCGTCTACCGCACCTTCTATTTCGGCGCGATGACCGGCGGCAGCATCCTGTGGGGCGTCATCGCCCAGCACTGGTCGCTGTCGACGGCACTTCTCGTCGTCTCTGCGGCCGGCACGGCGGCGGCGCTGATCGGCTGGCTGCTGCCGCTGCCCGCCGGCGACCAGCACCTCGACGCCGCCCCCGCTTGGGAACCGCCGCCGCAGCTGCCGCCCGCCGTGGCGGGGGAAAAGCGCCGGGCGCTGGTGACGGTCGAGTACAGGGTGCCGGTCGAGCGCCAGCCTGAGTTCCTCGCCCTGCTGGAGAGGCTCGCGGTGGTGCGCCGACGCGACGGCGCGGTGCGCTGGGGCGCCTATGTCGACGTCGCCGAGCCCGAGTGGATCGTCGAGTGGTTCGAGACGCCGACCTGGGAGGAGCACCTCCGGCAGCACCAGCGCGGCACCGTCGCCGACGCCCGCCTGCAGGCGGAGGTACAGGCCTTCCACGTCGGCGGCCGGCCGCTGGTGTCGCACCTCGTCAAGGTGGCCTGACGGTTCTCAACCCTCCCCCCTCGCGGGGGAGGTCGGCGCG
>CAMDHY010000034.1 GCA_945898215.1 Pseudoxanthobacter soli DSM 19599
GACGACGGCGATCAACCTCGCCACCGCGCTCGCCGCGATCGGCGAGCGGGTACTCGTCATCGACCTCGACCCCCAGGGCAACGCCTCCACCGGCCTCGGCATCGACCGTCGCAAGCGCGACCTCTCCACCTACGACGTGATGACCGGCGAGCGCCCGCTCGCCGACGTCGTGCTGGCCACCGCCGTGCCCGGCCTCGCGGTGGCGCCGTCGACGATGGACCTGCTCGGCGTCGAGCTCGAGATCGCCGGCGAGGCCGACCGGGTGCACCGCCTGCGCGCGGCGATCGCGGGGCTGCCGGCCGGCGCCTACTCGTACATCCTGATCGACTGTCCGCCGTCGCTGAACCTGCTGACGATCAATGCCCTGGTCGCCGCCCAGGCGATCCTGGTGCCGCTGCAGTGCGAGTTCTTCGCGCTCGAAGGCCTGAGCCAGCTGCTCTCCACGGTCGATCAGGTGAAGCGCTCCCTCAACCCTCAGTTGCGCATCCACGGCATCGTGCTGACCATGTACGACGGCCGCAACAACCTCGCCGCCCAGGTCGTCGCCGACGTCCGCGAGACGATGGGCGAGGCGGTCTACGAGACGGTGATCCCGCGCAATGTGCGGCTCTCCGAGGCGCCGTCGCACGGCAAGCCGGCGCTGCTCTACGACGTCCGCTGCTCCGGCAGCCAGGCCTATATCCGGCTCGCCTCCGAGGTGATCCAGCGTGAGCGGCGTCTCGCCGCCGCGGCGGCGTGAGCGGGGAGGGCGGCATGGCCGCCGCGAGCGGCCGGCGCCGGCTCGGGCGCGGGCTGGCGGCGCTGATCGGCGACATCCCGAGCGAGCCCGCGCCCGGCCGCGAGCCGCCGCGCGGCTTCCGCCGCGTGCCGACGGCCTCGATCCACCGCAACCCCCGCAACCCGCGCCGCCACTTCGACAGCGGCGAACTCGCCCAACTCGCGGTCTCCCTGAAGACGCACGGGCTGGTGCAGCCGCTGCTCGTGCGCGAAACCGGGTCGGACGCCTACGAGATCGTCGCCGGCGAACGGCGCTGGCGGGCCGCCCAACTCGCCGGCCTGCACGAACTGCCGGTGGTGGTGCGCGAGGTCGACGATCGCGAGGCGCTCGAGATCGCCATCATCGAGAACGTCCAGCGTGCCGACCTCAACCCGATCGACGAGGCGGCCGGCTACGAGGCGCTGGCGAGCGAGCACGGCCACAGCCATGCCGAGATCGCGGTGGCGATCGGCAAGAGCCGCAGCCATGTCGCCAACACCATCCGCCTGCTGAAGCTGCCGGAGGGCGTCCAGGCGCACGTCGCCGAGGGCCGGCTCAGCGCCGGCCACGCCCGCGCGCTGCTCACCGCCGCCGACCCGGAGGCGCTCGCCGCCCGCATCATCGCCGAGGGGCTGACCGTCCGAGACGCCGAGCGGCTCGCCGCCGAGCCCGTCGCGGCGGCGGTGAAGGCGCGCGCCAAGGCGGCCGCGGCGACCCCGGCGAAGGACGCCGATACGCGGGCACTGGAAAAGCTCGTCGCCGACCGGCTCGGGCTGAACGTCGACATCGCCCATCGCCCCGACGGCGGCGGCGCCATCACGATTTCCTATTCCACGCTCGAGCAACTCGACGACCTCTGTCGCAAACTGGGTGAGCCGTGAGCCTCGCAAACCAAGCCGAAACCGCCGCCGCGCCGCCGATCAAGGTCGCCGTCGTCCGCGTCACGCCCTTCCAGCAGAACGCCTCCCTCGTCGCCTGCGCGACCACCGGCCGGGCCGCTGTCGTCGATCCCGGCGGCGACCTCGACCGCATCCTCGAGGTGATCGACGAGGCCGGCGTGACGGTCGAGAAGATCCTGATCACCCACGGCCACGTCGACCACGCCGCCGGCGCTGCGGAACTCGCGCTCCGCCTCGGCGTGCCGGTGGAAGGACCCGGCGAGGCCGACGCCTTCCTGCTCGCCGAGCTGTCGGAGAAGGGCCGCGAGTACGGCTTCCCCGCCGATCCGCTGACGCCCGACCGCTGGCTCGCCGAGGGCGACGCCGTGACGGTCGGTGAGGCGGTGTTCCGCGTGCTCGACGTGCCCGGTCATTCACCGGGCCACGTGGTGTTCGTGCACGACGGCGCGAAGCTCGTCATCGGCGGCGACACGCTGTTCGCCGGCTCGGTCGGCCGGACCGACATGAGCTACGGCGACGGCGAGTTACTCCTGCGCGGCATCACCGGGAAGCTGCTGCCGCTCGGCGACGACTTCACGGTGCTCCCCGGCCACGGCCCGGCGACGACGATCGGCCGCGAGAAGGCGAAGAACCCGTTTTTGCAGGGGTAGGTCGGCTGCAGGGGTGATCCCGGCACGAGCCGATGGCTCCGGCCGCAGGGTCGCCGGGGTGTTGAAGCGAGCGGGGCGACCATGGACCTGAAACTGAACGGCCAGACGGCCCTCGTCACCGGATCGACCGGCGGCATCGGCTTCGCCATCGCCCACCGGCTGGCGGCCGAGGGGGCGAGCGTCGTTGTCTCCGGGCGCGGTGAGGCGAAGGTCGATGCGGCCGTCGGCAAGATCAAGGACGCGGTTGACGGCTCCGTGCGGGGCGTCGTCGCCGACGTGACCACCGCCGAGGGCGCCGACGCCCTGCTGGCGGCGGCGGGTCAGGTCGACATCCTCGTCAACAATCTCGGCATCTACGAGAGCAAGGCCTTCGCCGACATCACCGACGCCGACTGGATGCGCTTCTTCGACGTCAACGTGGTGAGCGGCGCGCGTCTCGCGCGGGCGGTGTTTCCGGGGATGCTCGCGCGCAATTCCGGGCGGATCGTCTTCGTCTCGAGCGAATCGGCGCTGTCGGTCCCGAAGGACATGATCCACTACGCCGTCACCAAGACCGCGCAGCTGACGATCGCCCGCGGGCTCGCCGAGCTCACCAAGGGGACGAAGGTCACGGTCAATTCCGTGCTGCCGGGGCCGACCCGCGCCGACGGGATCGAGAGCTTCCTGCGCGGCCAGGCGAGCGACCCGGGTGCGCCGCTCGCCGAGATCGAGGCGGAATTCTTCGCGAAGTCACGCGCGGCGTCGCTGCTGCAGCGGATGATCGAGCCGGAGGAAATCGCGAGCCTCGTCGCCTACCTCGCGAGTCCGCTCTCGGCGGCGACGAACGGTACGGCGCTGCGGGTCGAAGGCGGGCTCATCACCACGATCGCGTGAGGGCGGGAAGGGCTGCGCCCGCGGTAGCCCGCAGCACACTCTGTTTCGAAACCGTAAGCCTCACTTCGGCTTCGTTAGCTCGACGTAGAGATCGAGAAGCTTGGCAGTCGTACTCCCGTAATCTGAATAACCTTTCAGAGCCTCGGAAACCTCTTGCGGGAATAGCTCAGATATCTCCGGCACAGACTGAGGGGCGCGCCCCTCCTCCTTGGCAACAATGTCGAACAATTCGGATTCTTCTATTGCCACGAAAAAACTAAATAGCATCTGTTCGGCAGCATATCTGGCGATCTTGAGGGTTCGATCCGTTGAGTCGTCCTCGGTCAGGTAAATCTGCAGCGCCTTGAAACGCGGATGGGAATCCGTGTCCATCCTCATCAGATCATTGTAGACACTTCGGAACGCATAGTGGAAAGCCTCCGCGCACAGCTTTCTGAATTCGTCCAGCAATTGCTCGCGGGTATCCGCGTCCATCGGCGCGTTCCGTTCGAAGGAGAGACTATGGGCTCGGCTGCCGCCGCACACACCGGAACCCCACGTGGCTCGTCGACGTGTCGACCGGCTCGGCGTGGCGGGCGGCGGGGCGGTAGCGGCGGCAGTAGCTCGGCGCGCAGAGGTGGGAGCCGCCCTTCAGCACCTTGCGTGGAATGCGGATCTCCGGCTGGCGCGGGTCGAAGCTCGCAGCCTCCGGGCCGCCGCGCGGATTGACCGGCACGCAGCACGCCTTCGCAGCGTCGGCGGGGTGGCGGGTCGACCAGAAGTCGGTCGTCCACTCCCAGGTGTTGCCGATCATGTCGTAGACGCCGTAGGGGTTCGGCGGGAAGGCGGTCACCGGCGAAGTGCGCTCAAAGCCGTCCTCGACGAGGTTCTCGGCCGGGAAGACGCCCTGCCAGGTGTTGGCGCGGTGGACGCCGCCGGGCACGAGCTCGTCACCCCAGGCGAACTCGGCGCCGGCGAGGCCGCCGCGGGCGGCGAACTCCCACTCGGCCTCCGTCGGCAGCGCCTTGCCGGCCCAGGCGGCGTAGGCCTCGGCGTCGGCATAGGCGACGTGGACGACGGGGTGGTCGTCGAGGCCCTTGGTGGAGCTGCCCGGGCCGGTCGGCCGGCGCCAGCAGGCGCGGAAAACGAAGCGCCACCACTGGCTCCAGTCGCGGGTGTCGACGGCGTGGGCGGGCGGGGTGAAGACGAGGGAGCCGGCCTTCAGCATGTGCGGCAGCGCGCCGGGGTAGTGCTTCGGATCGGGCGGGATTTCGGCGACGGTGACGTAGCCGGTCGCCTCGACGAAGGCGCGGAACTGCCGGTTCGTCACCGGGGTGGGATCGATGAAGAAGCCGTCGACAGTGACGGTGTGGACCGGCTTCTCCTCGGGATAGTGGTCGTCGGAGCCCATGCGGAAGCTGCCGCCGGGGATCCAGACCATCTCCTCGACGGGTGCCGGAGCCGCGATCGCTGATGCCGTCGCCCGGTTGCGCTTGCCCGAAGCCACCACGCCCTCCCCCGGTGCCGAAAAAGCACCGCATTCCTGCCCGACGAACGCCGGCCCGTTCGCTATTCTACGTCAGGCGGCGCCGAAATCCTCCTCGACACCCGCTCTGTTGCCTGCCGACGAACACAGCCGATATAGACCCACGCATGTCCCTCGACGACCTTCACGACTTGCCCGCCTCCAAGGCGGCCGCCTCCAAGGCGGCTTCCGGCAAGACCGCCGACAGCGAGACCGCCAGCGGCGGTACCGCGTCGGTCGTCCTGCTGGACGCTCAGGGCCGGCCGAAGAAGCGCGCCAAGGCAATCGCATACTGGTCGGAGCCGATCGGCGGGCCGCGGCGGCGGCTGGCGGCGTGGTCGCACATGCTGATCGCCGACCACGGCATCTTCCGCCTCCTCTACGGCAACCGCCACCGCGTCGACGGCAAGCTCTGGCGCTCCGCCCAGCCGGCGCCGCACGACATCGCCTGGGCGAAGCGCAACGGCATCCGCACCATCGTGACGCTGCGCGCCGGGCGCGCCCACGGCGGCTGGCCGCTACAGCGCGAGGCGTGCGAGGCGGAGGGCCTGGCGCTGGTCGAGCTGCCGCTCTACTCGCGCGCCGCCCCGACGCGCGAGGCGGTGCACGAGGCGAAGCGGGTGTTCGACACGATCGAGTATCCGGCGCTGATGCATTGCAAGTCCGGCGCCGACCGGGCGGGGCTGGCGAGCGCACTCTATCTGCTCCTGCACAAGAACGCGCCCGTCGAGGCGGCGATCGACCAGTTGCACCTGCGCTACGGCCACGTGCGCTCGGCGAAGACCGGCATCCTCGACGTCTTCCTGCAGAAGTACCGCGACGAGGGCCTGGCGAAGGGGCTCGGATTCCTCGAGTGGGTCGACACCGTCTATGACCCGATCGAGCTGAAAGCGTCCTACCGCTCGTCGCTGTGGACGGACCTGTTCGTCGACAAGATCCTGCGCCGCGAGTAACGGCGCCGGCGCGCCCGTGCCCTGCCGCTCAGGCCGGGCCGGCGCCGTCCGCCTCGGGCTCGGGCGCGAACACCTCCTGGAACTGCAGGCGGTAGAACCGCGCATAGAGGCCGCCGGCGGCGATCAATTCGTCGTGGGTGCCGGTCTCGACGACGCGGCCGGCCTCCATCACGACGATGCGGTCGGCGGCGCGGATGGTCGACAGCCGGTGGGCGATGACGAGCGTGGTGCGCCCTGCCGCGAGCCGGGCGATCGCCTCGCGGATGAGGTGCTCGGATTCCGAATCGAGTGCGCTCGTCGCCTCGTCGAGGAGAAGGATCGGCGCGTCCTTGAGGAAGGCGCGGGCGAGCGTGACGCGCTGGCGCTCGCCGCCCGACAGGCGGGCGCCACGGTCGCCGACGACGGTGTCGTAGCCCTCCGGCATCGCCATGATGAAGCCGTGCGCGGCCGCCTGGCGCGCCGCCGCCTCGATCTCGGCGTCGCCAGCGTTCGGGCGGCCGAAGCGGATGTTCTGGCGGATGGTGTCGTTGAACAGCACCGCCTCCTGCGCCACCACCGCCACCTGTCGCCGCAGGCTCGCGAGCGTGGCCTCGCGGACGTCGGTGCCGTCGATCAGCACCCGGCCGGATTCCGGATCGAACAGGCGACCGACGAGGGAGAACAGCGTCGACTTGCCGGCACCGGAGCGGCCGACGATCGCCGTCACCTTGCCGCCGGGGGCGACGAAGTCGACGCCGTCGAGGGCGCGGGTGCCGTCGGCGAAGTCGTAGCGGAAGACGACGTTGTCAAAGCGCACCTCGCCGGTGCGGACGAGCAGCGGGCGAGCGCCCGGCCGATCGGCCACTGTCGGCGCCCGGTCGAGCACGTCGAAAACGCGGCGCAGCGCCGAGAAGCCCTGCTGCAGCACGGCGTTGAGGCTGCCCAGCGCCCGCAGCGGCTGGGCGGCGATGAGCAGCGCCGAGACGAAGCCGGTGAACTCGCCGACGGTGGAGGCGCCCGACGAGATGCGCCAGCCGATGACGAGCAGCACGCCGACGACGGCGAGCCCGCCGAGGAGCTCGAGCGTCGGCTCGACGCGGCCGCGCTGGTCGGCCGCCTTCACCTTCAGCACCCGCACCCGCTCGAAGGCGGCGGCGGCGCGGCCCTTGAGGTAGCCCTCGAGGCCGTAGGTCTTGACGATGCGCAAGGCCCCGAAGCTCTCGGAGACGAGCTGCGCCATCACGCCGGTCTGTTCCTGGGTGGTGGTGGAGACGCGGCGGATGCGCTTGCCGATGCGGCTGATCGGGATGACGGCGAGCGGCAGCACGACGATCGCGAACAGCGACAGGAACCAGTCGAGCCAGACCATCGCGGCGAAGACGGAGACGAGCGTCAGCGCGTCGCGGACGAGATTGGTGGTGGCGCGGGTCAGCGCGTCGCGGATGTAGGCGAGGTCGGTGGTGAAGCGCTGCGTCAGCGCCGCCGGGGTCTCGTCGGCGAGCTGCGCCACGTCGGCGTCGACGAGGTGGTCGTAGAGGGTGATCTGCAGGTCGGTCTCGATGCGGGTGGCGAGACGGTTGGTCATCGTCACCTGGACATAGAGGGTCAGCGCCTTGACGACGACGACGCCGAACACCAGCACCGGCAGGAGCGCGATCATCGCGGCATCCTTGGCGCCGAAGGCGTCGTAGGCCTCGTTGATCAGGATCGGGTAGAGGCCGGTGGTGCCGGCCGAGACCGCGATGACGGCGAGGATCATCAGGATCTGCGGCCAGTGCGGCGCGATCCAGCCGCGCCACAGGCGGCGGGAGAGCTCGCTGCTGTCGTCGGAGAGCATCGCTCGGCGGTCGCTCCGGGGTGGCGCCCGATGGATGGCGCGGGCGAGGCGACCCGGCGCGCGCGGGGCGGCTGCACCCGCGAGCGTATGGCCGATAGGGCGGCCCATTGCAAGGCGGCGCCGGTCGCGTCGCACCGCCGTCGGCCGGCGGCGGTGGCGCGCTTGACGGGCGCGCGAGGCGCAAGCGACAAGCGGTGAGGATTCGCGGGGCACCGGTGGCCGGCCCGCCCCGCCGCCAGCAGGCCTTTACCGTGCGCATTCTGCTCGCCGAGGACGCCGAGGATCTGGGCGACGCCGTCGCGGCGCGGCTGCGCGCCTCCGGCCACGCCGTCGAATGGCACCGCACAGGGACCGATGTGGCGGCGCGCGCCCGCGAGGAGCCGTTCGACGCCCTCGTCCTCGACGTCAACCTGCCCGGTCGCGACGGCTTCGCCGTGCTCGCCGAATTGCGCCGCGCCGGGGTGACGACGCCGGTGCTGGTGGTGACGGCCCGCGCCGAGGTCGACGACAAGGTGAGCCTGCTCGACCTCGGCGCCGACGACTACATCGTCAAGCCCTTCGACCTCAGGGAGTTCGAGGCGCGGCTCAGGGCGGTGATGCGGCGCCCGACGGCGGTGCGGGCGAGCCTCGTGCGCGTCGGCGCCCTCGGGGTCGATGCGGCGAGCCGGACGGTCGTCGTCGGCGAGCGGCCGGTGGACTGCGGCCGGCGCGAGTTCCGCGTGCTCGAGGTGCTGGTCGCCCGCCTCGGCCAGGTGGTGGCGAAGGAGCGGCTGATGTCGCAGGTGTTCGGCGCGGAGGACGATGTCGGCGTCAACGCCCTCGAACTCGTGGTGTCGCGGCTGCGCCGCAAGCTCGACGGCGCCGGCGTCGAGATCGTCACTGTCCGCGGCAGCGGCTACCTGATGCGCGCCGCGGCGCCGGATGCCGAGGGGCGGCCCGATGCGGCGGTCTGAGGCCTTCGCCGACACGCCGGTGCGGGCGGTGCTGTCGATCCGACGGCGCGTGCTCGGCCTCGCCTTCCTGGTGCTGGCGATCTCGGCGATGGTGTTCGCGGTGTTCCTGCGCGACTACGCCAACCGCGCCGCCGACCGCGCCTTCGACCGCCTGCTCGCCGCCTCGGCGCTGTCGATCGCCGGCGCCGTGCAGGTGGAGGACGGCCGCGTCACGGTGGAACTGCCGCTCGCCTCGCTGGCGATGCTGGGGGCCGGCGGCGACCGCGTCTTCTATCTCGTCGAGGCCCCCGACGGCGCCTTCGTCACCGGCTACCCCGACCTCGCCGCGGGCCGGCCGCGGGCGGCGCGCGCCGAGCCGAATTTCGAGGACCTGACATACCGCGGCGAGCGGGTCCGCGTCGCCACGATCGGCCGGCTCTCCTCGGTCGGTGGCGGCGCCGGCTTCGTCTCGATCCGCGTCGCCGAGACCCGGCGGGGGCGGGAGGCGCTGGCGAACGAGATCCTGGCGCGCGCCGTGCTGCCGCTGGTGGCGCTCCTGCTGGTGGCGCTGGCGGTGGTGTGGTTCGGCGTGCGCCGGGCGTTTGTGCCCCTCGCCGGCATCGAGCAGGAATTGCGCGAGCGCGCGCCGGACGACCTGTCGCCGCTGCGCCTGCCGGTGCCGCTCGAGGTGATGGCGCTGGTGGCGGCGCTGAACGACTTCATGCGCCGCCTCGATTCGTCGCTGAAGACGCTCTCCGGCCTCGTCGCCGACGCCGCCCACCAGGTGCGCACGCCGCTCGCCGCGCTCCGCGCCCAGGCCGAGGTGGCGCTCGAGGAGCGCGATCCGGCGAAGGTGCGCGAGCGCCTCGTCCGCATCCACCGCAACGCCACCGCCACCAGCGATCTCGTCAACCAGCTCCTCATGGAGGCGATCGTGGCGCACCGGCTGGAGACGCGCGAGGTGGCGCCACTGACGCCCGCCGTCATCGTCGACGAGGTGCGCGCCCGCCTCGACGACGACGACGAGGGGCGGCTGACGGTGTCGGTGGCGCCGGCGGCGCGCGGCGTCACCATCTGGGGCGACCGGCTGGCGCTGCGCGAGATGCTGCGCAACCTCGTCGAGAACGCGCTCGCCTATTCCGACGACGACGTCGATATCGACGTGGCGCCCGCCGGGCCCGGCCGAGTGGCGGTGTCGGTGGCCGACCGCGGCGACGGCATCGCCGACGACGAGAAGGCGCTGGTGCTGCAGCGCTTCCGCCGCGGCCGCGCCGGCGCCGGCGCCCCCGGCACCGGCCTCGGGCTGGCGGTGGCCAAAAGCGTCGCCGAGGCGCACGGCGGCACGATCGCCCTCCTCGACCGCCCCGGCGGCGGCCTCGTCGCCCGCGTCGAACTGCCGTGCGAGACCGCGCCGGCGAGCCGCTCCGCCGCCGCCGTGGTGGCGATGCTGGCCCTCGCCGCGCTTTTGTCGCTCGCCGCCGGCGGCGACGGCCTGGCGCGCGAGAGCGTCTACCCGGCGCCGGCGCCGCCGGCCGACGGCACCGGGCCCGTGCTCACCGTCGCCGGCGCCACCGACACCGGCCATTTCGCCCACTTCATCCGCGACTTCCAGGCGACGCGACCGGACGTGAAGGTCGTCTACGTCGAGATGGACACGATCCGCCTCTATGACGCCGTCGTCGCGGGCACGCTGCCGCCCTCGACCGACCTCGTCGTCTCGTCCGCCGCCGACCTGCAGGTGAAGCTCGCCAACGACGGCTTCGCCCGGGCCCACGAGAGCGACGCCACGGCGCGGCTGCCGGCGTGGGCGCGCTGGCGCTCGGAGGTGTTCGGCTTCACCTACGAGCCGGCGGTCATCGTCTACAACACGGCGCTGGTGCCGGAGGCCGAGCGGCCGCGCTCGCATCTCGCCCTGACGGAACTGCTCGAGCGCGAGCCGGAGCGCTTTCGCGGCCGCGTCGGCACCTACGACATCGCGCTGTCCGGCGTCGGCCACCTGCTCGCCATGCAGGACGCGCAGATCTCCTCGAACTTCTGGCGGCTCGCCCGCGCCTTCGGCCGCGTCGATGCGGAGCTCGGCGATTCGAGCCCGCAGATCCTCGATCTCGTCGAGGAGGGCGAGCTGGCCCTCGGCTACAACGTGCTCGGCTCCTACGCCTTCGCCCGCGTGGTGGAGGGCGGTCGTCTCGGCGTCGTCGTGCCGGAGGACTACACGCTGGTGCTGACGCGCACGATGCTGATCCCGAAGAGCGCCGACGACATCGCCCTCGGCGGCGCCTTCATCGACTACGCGCTGTCGCCACGCGGCCAGGCGATCGCCGCCGGGCCGTCGGCGCTGGGCGCCGTCATCCCCGGCACGCCGGGCGAGTTCACCAGCGAGGGGATCGCGCGGGCCGCCCGCGGCGTCGTCCACCCGGTGGCCCTCGGCCCGGCCCTGCTGGTGGCGCTCGACCAGCAGCGCAAGGCGCGCGGCCTCGAGACGTGGCGACGGCTCGTCACCGAGCCCTGACGCCGGCACCGCAGACGACAGGTTCGCGACAGCCGCATTTGCTACACTGCCGCCCGCCGGGCGCAGACAAGCCCGGAACAACCGGGAGGAGCCGCGTCTCGCCAGAGGCGTGGTGTCGACAGGATGCACCCTCGCGCCGGCCGGGCGCCGCGCGGCCTCCTCCCATGCCAGAGCTCGCGGCGCGGCCCCGCCGCGCGACGTCCCGGGAGGTTCCGATGCTGAAACCCTTGTTCGCCGCCGCGCTGTGCGCCGGCCTCATCGCCGCGCCGCTGTCGGCCTCCGCCACCGACTACAAGCTGATGGCCCCGGCGGCCCCCGGCGGCGGCTGGGACCAGACCGCGCGCGCCATGCAGACGGCGCTGCAGGACGAGAAGATCGCCGACAGCGTGCAGGTGAACAACGTTCCCGGCGCCGGCGGCACCATCGGCCTCGCCCAGTTCGCCACCCAGTCGAAGGGCGATCCGAACGCGCTCATCGTCGGCGGCTACGTCATGGTCGGCGCCATCCTGACCAACAATGCGCCGGTGACGCTGGAACAGGTGACGCCGATCGCGCGCCTGACCGGCGAGTACGAGGCGATCGTCGTGCCGGCGTCCTCGCCGATCCAGACGATGCAGGACCTCGTCGCGGCGCTGAAGGCCGATCCCGGCGCGGTGTCGTGGGGCGGCGGCTCGGCCGGCGGTACCGACCACATCACCGCCGGGCTGATCGCCAAGGCGGTGGGCGTCGACCCGACCAAGATCAACTACATCGCGTTTTCCGGCGGCGGCGAGGCGCTGGCGGCGATCCTCGGCAGCCAGGTGACGGCCGGCATCTCCGGCTACGGCGAGTTCGAGAGCCAGGTGCAGGCCGGCACGCTGCGCCTGCTCGCGGTGTCGAGCGGCGAGCGCCTGCCGGGCGTCGACGCGCCAACGCTGAAGGAGGCCGGCGTCGACGTCGAGATCCAGAACTGGCGCATGGTGGCGGCCGCGCCCGACATCACGCCCGAGCAGGCGGCGGCGATCACCGCCGACATCGAGACGATGGTCAAATCCGCGACCTGGCAGGAGACGCTGAAGACCAAGGGCTGGCAGAACACCTTCCTCGCCGGTGACGCCTTCAAGGCGCAGCTCGCCGCCGACACCGCGGCGACCGCGACGATCCTGAAGGACATCGGGCTCGTCAAATGAGCGACCGCCTCGACGCCGGCCGGCGGGGCTCTGAACGTGGTGCCCCGGCCGTTGTGGATCACGACGGCCGGGGTGCCGGCCAGCACCGACCGGACTGGGCGGTGCTGGTCGTCGCGGCCCTCCTCGCCGGCCTCGCCGCGGTGATCGTCTGGGATACCCAGCGCCTCGCCGTGGCGGCCGCCTACGCCCGCGTCGGACCGGCCGCCTTCCCCTACACCGTCGCCGCGGGGCTGGTCGGGCTCGCCGTCTGGACGGCGATCGCCGGCTGGCGCGGCGGCTTCCCCCAGCGGGAACACGTCGAGTTCAGGCCCGTTGCCTGGATCATCGCCGGGCTCGTCGGCCAGATGGTGCTGCTCCCGTACGCCGGCTTCTCGATCGCCACCGGCGTGCTGTTCGCCTTCACGGCGAAGGGGCTCGGCCGCGGGCCGCTGTGGCTGACGGTGCCGGGCGGGGCCGTCTTCGGCTTCCTCGTCTGGCTGACCTTCACGAAGCTCCTGCAGCTGTCGCTGCCGGCGGGGCCGCTCGAGCGCCTGTTCGTCTGATCCTCACTTCACCTGAGCTGTCTGGGGCGATCCATGGACACCTTCGCGCTGCTCGGCCAGGGCCTGCTCGTCGCGCTCGAGCCGATGAACCTGCTCTACGCGCTGATCGGCGTGACGCTCGGCACCGCCGTCGGCGTGCTGCCGGGCATCGGCCCGGCGCTGACCGTCGCGCTCTTGCTGCCCGTCACCTACAAGCTCGATCCGGCCGGCTCGCTGATCATGTTCGCCGGCATCTACTACGGCGGCATGTATGGCGGCTCGACCACCTCGATCCTGCTCAACACGCCGGGCGAGAGCGCCTCGATCGTCACGGCGCTCGAGGGCAACAAGATGGCCCGGGCCGGGCGCGGCGGCCCGGCGCTCGCCACCGCCGCCATCGGCTCCTTCGTCGCCGGCCTGATCGCCACGCTGGGACTGGCGCTGATCGCGCCGTGGGTGGTGAAGTTCGCGCTGGCCTTCGGGCCGGCGGAATATTTCGCGCTGATGGTGCTCGCCTTCATGACGGTCTCGGCGGCGTTCGGCGATTCGACGCTGCGCGGCCTCACCGCGCTCGCCCTCGGCCTCGCCATCGGCATCGTCGGCATCGACCTGCAGACCGGCCAGGCCCGCCTCACCTTCGGCATCCCCGACCTGCTCGACGGCATCGAGGTGACGACGGTCGCCGTCGCGCTGTTCGCCGTCGGCGAGGCACTGTCGGTGGCAGCCTCGCGCTCGCGAACGCCGGAGACGATCGAGCCGGTGCGCGGCTCGGTATGGATGAGCAAGCTCGACTGGGCGCGCTCGTGGAAGCCGTGGCTGCGCGGCACGCTGATCGGCTTCCCGATCGGCGCGATGCCGGCCGGCGGCGCCGAGATCGGCACGTTCCTGTCCTATGCCGCCGAGAAGCGGCTGACGAAGCACCCCGAGGAGTTCGGCCACGGTGCCATCGAGGGCGTCGCCGGGCCGGAGGCCGCCAACAACGCCTCGGCCGCCGGCACGCTGGTGCCGCTGTTGACGCTCGGCCTGCCGACGACGGCGACGGCGGCGATCATGCTCGCCGGCTTCCAGCAGTTCGGCCTGCAGCCCGGGCCGTTGTTGTTCATCAACAATGCCGACCTCGTCTGGGGCCTGATCGCGAGCCTGCTCGTCGCCAACCTGATGCTCTTGGTGCTGAACCTGCCGCTGATCGGGCTGTGGGTGAAGCTCCTGTCGATCCCGCGGCCGTGGCTCTATGGCGGCATCCTGGTGTTCGCCACCCTCGGCACCATCGGCGCCAACCCGTCGGTGGCCGAGCTCGCCATGCTGCTCGCCTTCGGCATCCTCGGCTTTCTCCTGCGGCTGTTCGGCTATCCGATCGCCCCGGTGGTGGTCGGGCTGATCCTCGGGCCGCTCGCCGAACAGCAGCTCAGGCGGGCGCTCGCCATCAGCCAGGGCGATCCGACGGTGCTCGTCACCTCGCCGGTGGCGGCCGTTCTGCTGGCGCTGGCGGTAGCGGCGGTGATCGTGCCGCTGGTGCTGCGCTGGCGCGGCCGCGGCAAGGTGCTCTCGGCTCTTGCGGCCAACGAGGATTGAGGCCATGAGGATGCCGCCGGGTCTCCCCCGGCGGGTCCCAGATCACCCCGTCTGCGACCACCCCTTCGGAGACACCGAGCTCTTCTCCCAACCCTGGTGCCAGGCCGGGCCCCTCTGGCAGCCCTTCGGGACTGCGATGTCGGACTGGACGTTTTCCGAGATTCCTCGGGCGCAGCAGACGGGCGCGCCCGCCCTTTGGCGGTAGACCCGGACCGGCAACGCGGCCGGCCTTTCACGCGTTCTCGTCCTGCTCCGCCCTTGCCCCTGCAAGGAGACAGTCCCGCATGATGGAATTCTTCGCCGAGCACCTGACCCCCGAGG
Organism: Pseudoxanthobacter soli DSM 19599; assembly: GCA_945898215.1. Classification (GTDB taxonomy): domain Bacteria; phylum Pseudomonadota; class Alphaproteobacteria; order Rhizobiales; family Segnochrobactraceae; genus CAMDHY01. Next base: position 14,477 of record CAMDHY010000034.1, read on the forward strand.
CGCTCACCGCGCTCGGCCAGGTGATCATGATCGACATCGTGCTCGCCGGCGACAACGCCATCGTCATCGGGCTGGCCGCCGCCGGCCTGCCGAAGGACCAGCGCGCCAAGGCGATCCTGATCGGCATCATCGCCGCCACCGTGCTGCGCATCTTCTTTGCCGCCATCACCGCGCAGCTGCTCGCCATCATCGGCCTGCTGCTCGCCGGCGGCATCCTGCTGCTCTGGGTGTCGTGGAAGATGTGGCGCGAGCTGCGCCTCTCCGCCCTCGAGGCGGCCGAGGGCCAGGAGGCGCTGACCGAGGAGGACCTCACCGGCGACAACAGGATCGCCGCCGGTGCGCCGCGCAAGACCTTCGCCCAGGCGGCCTGGCAGATCGTCGTCGCCGACGTGTCGATGTCGCTCGACAACGTGCTCGCCGTTGCCGGTGCGGCGCGCGAGCACCCCTGGGTGCTGGTCACCGGCCTCGTGGTTTCGATCGCGCTGATGGGCCTCGCGGCGACCTTCATCGCCAAGCTGCTGCACCGCTACCGCTGGATCGCCTATGTCGGCCTGTTGATCATCCTCTACGTGTCGCTCGAGATGATCTATCGCGGCGCCCTCGAGGTGTGGCCCTACGTTCAGGCCTACGTGGCGACCTGACGGGCCTGTCGATCCAATCGCGTCGCGGTCGCCCCGGCGGCCGCGACGTCGACCAACCGAAGACGTCGCGCAAATAAAAACGGGCCCCGGTCTTGCGACCGGGGCCCGCTTCGCGACGGTGCGCCGAGCACTCGACGGGCGGGCGGGGGGAGGACCCGCCCGGAGCGTCTCAGAAGCGCACGCCGTCGAAGGACTTCGGATCGATGCCGAGGACGCGCAGATCGGCCGCGGCGGGCCGGCGTCCGGCCTGGGCGGCGGCGGAGGCGTTGCGGGCCGCGCCGAGGACCGCGAACATCGTGCCGATGCCGCCGAAGAAGCTGTTGCGCGGCCGCGCCTCAAGACCGGCGGTGTGATGGGTGGCGCTCATGGGGTGATCTCCTGTGATACCGTTTCCCCCATATCGGTCATGCTGCACTGCAAAAGAAGTGCGCGATTCGCAGCGCCGCCATGCAGCGGGCGCAAGGCACGCGGCAACACTGCTTCAAGACTGTTCGGGGGCTGCGCAGCAGGGCCGGCATTCCGGCCGAAGGTCGGTACGCCTTGTGCGACGCAACAACAGTCCGGCTCCGACCGCCTCGTGGTCGCGGAGCTGAAAGCGGAAGCGGCCCGGAGCGGAGGACCGCGCCGGGCGTGGGCACCTAGAAGTCTCGGGATGCCCCGCCCGGGGTCGGCGCGGTGCTCTTGCCGGGGCTCGCGGCGGCCGTTGTGGGCGGCCGATGGCGTGGCGCCCGTGGCGGCCCCCCCTCCCTACCCTCCCCCGCCAGGGGGGAGGGTTCGCGCCGAGCGAGACGTGAGGGGCCAGACCGACTCAGCCTTGCCCTCCCCCGCGAGGGGGGAGGGTTCGCGTGGTGCTTGGGGGGAGGTGGCTCAGCCGGCGGCGGCGAGCTTCGTGGGCTGCACGGCGATGGCGTAGTCGTCCATCAGCGTGCGGGTGACCTCGCCCGGCGTGAAGGTGTAGGGGCCGATCTCCGACACCGGCGTCACCTCGGCGGCGGTGCCAGTGAGGAAGCACTCGGCGAAGCCCGCCATCTCCTCCGGCGCGATGCGCCGCTCGACCACCTCGATGCCGCGGCGCCTGGCGAGCTCGACGACGGTGCGCCGGGTGATGCCGTCGAGGAAGCAGTGCGGCTCCGGCGTGTGGATGCGGCCGTCCTTGACGAAGAACACGTTGGCGCCCGTCGCCTCGGCGACGTTACCCTCGTAGTCGAGCATCAGGGCGTCGGCGTAGCCCTTGTTCTCGGCGGCGTGCTTCGACAGCGTGCAGATCATGTAGAGGCCGGCCGCCTTGGCCTTCGAGGGGATCGTCCGCGGATCCGGGCGGCGCCACTCGGCCATGTCGAGGCGGATGCCCTTCAGGCGCTGCTCGGGGGCGAAGTAGCTCGGCCATTCCCACGCCGCGATGGCGAGGTGGATGGTGTTGTGCTGCGCCGAGACGCCCATCATCTCGCTGCCGCGCCAGGCGACCGGGCGCAGGTAGGCGTCGGTGAGCTTCTGGCGACGCAGCAGTTCGCGGCTCGCCGCGTTGATCTCGTCGGCCGAGTAGGGGATCTGGAAGCCCAGCACCTTGGCGGAGAACAGCAGCCGCTCGGTGTGCTCGGCGAGCTTGAAGATCTCGCCGCCATAGGCGCGCTCGCCCTCGAACACCGAGGAGGCGTAGTGCAGCCCGTGGGTCAGCACATGGACGGTCGCCTCCGACCACGGCACGAACTTGCCGTCCATCCAGATGACGCCGTCGCGTTTGTCGAAGGATTGTCCCGCCATTGTTCTCTGTCTCCCGGTCCTCGGCGCCCGGCCGGCGGCCCGTTCGGTCCGTCCGTGTCCGGTCTAGCATGTCGGCGGCGTGGTTCGCAGCCGCCGGCTCCGGCTCGTCCGCGCGCCCGCCTTTTTTGCGTCGCGGCAAAGTTGCCGGTATCCTCCCGCACGGTCGCGCCGGCCGGGAGAACGTCCGATCCTTTCGTCCGGACGGCCGTCTCAGTAACAATCGTACGTGAATATGTCAATATGACTGACGTAATTTCGAGCGAGGCGATCCGCCCTGCCGCTCCGGCGCCGGGCGGCCGCGGCCCCATGCCGGGCGACGAGCCGCTCTACGAGCTGATCGAGTTGCTGTTCTTCGCCTACCGCGACTTCGTCGGCGGACCGGACCGCATCCTCGCCGAGTACGATTTCGGCCGGGCGCACCACCGCGTCCTGCACTTCGTCAACCGCAACCCCGGCATGCGGGTCACCGACCTCCTCGACATCCTCAAGATCACCAAGCAGAGCCTGGCGCGGGTGCTGAAGCAGCTCGTCGACACCGGCTTCATCGACAGCCGCACCGGCGCCGCCGACCGGCGCGAGCGCCTGCTCTATCCGACGGAGGCCGGCCGGGCGCTGGCGCTTCGGCTGGCGCGGCTGCAGTCGACGCGGCTCGAGGCCGCCGCCGCGGCCCTCGGTCCGGGCGGGACCGAGGCGGCGAAGCGCTTCCTCGCCCTCGTCGTCAACGAGGAGGAGCGTCCCGCCGTGATGGCGCTCGCCCGCAAGGACAATCCATGACGCGTTCCGCTACCGCCGCCGCTCCCGCCGCGTCGGCCCTGCCCGACGACGCTCCGCACCTGCTCGTCGTCGACGACGACCAGCGCATCCGCACGCTGCTGCGCCGCTATCTCGTCGACAACGGCTACCGGGCGACGATGGCCGAGGACGCCGCCGCCGCTCGCCGTTCGATGGGCCAGCTCGAGTTCGACCTCCTCATCCTCGACGTGATGATGCCCGGCGAGAGCGGCATCGACCTCGCCGCCTCGCTGCGCACCGTCTCGGACGTGCCGATCCTGATGCTGACGGCGCGAGCCGAGGCGGGTGACCGCATCGCCGGCCTGGAGGCGGGCGTCGACGACTACCTGACCAAGCCCTTCGAGCCGCGCGAGCTCTTGCTGCGCGTCCAGAGCATCCTGCGCCGCCGCGCGCCGCGCGCGACCGGGCCGGCAGAGGTGCGCTTCGGGCCGTTCACCTTCCATCTGCAGAAAATGGAACTGATGCGCGGCGACGTCGCCGTCCGCCTCACCGACCGCGAGCGCCGGCTCCTCAAGGCCTTCGCCGAGCAGCCGGGCGACACCATCGCCCGCCATCTGCTCGTCGAGGGCGAGGGCAGCCTCGGCGAACGGACGGTGGACGTGCAGATCAACCGCCTGCGCCGCAAGCTCGAGGTCGACCCGGCCAATCCGGTGCACCTGCAGACGGTGCGCGGCATCGGCTACAAGCTGGCGACGAGCTGAGACGGCGGAGGAAGCGCGCTTGGCCGAAACCGGCACGGGAATGGACTGGGCCCGCGTCGGCGACCGCGCCAAGCGCCTGCTGCTGGTGCCGGCGCTCGGCCGCTTCCTGCACCGGACGCTGCCGAAGCGGCTGTTCCCGCGCTCGCTGCTGATCATCGTGCTGCCGATGATCCTGCTGCAATCGGTGGCGGCCTACGTCTTCCTCGAGCGGCACTGGGAGCTCGTGACGCGGCGGCTGTCGGAAGCGACCGTCCGCGACATCACCGCGATCATCAGCGTGCTGCAGTCCTATCCGCAGGACCCCGACTACACGACCCTGAAGCGCATCGCCCGCGACGACCTCAAGCTCACCATCGAGGTGCTGCCGAAGCAGCCGCTGCCGCCGCCGGCGGAGAAGCCGTTCTTCTCGCTGCTCGACCGGACGCTGTCGCGGCTGATCTCCGAATCGATCGGCAAGCCGTTCTGGATCGACACCGTCGGCCGCTCCGACTTCGTCGAGATCCGCATCGACCTGCCCGACAACCAGCTGAAGGTGTTCGCCCGCCGCAGCCAGACCTACGCGGCCAACGCCCACATCTTCCTCGTCTGGATGGTCGGCACCGCCCTCGTCCTGCTCGCCATCGCCATTCCCTTCCTGCGCAACCAGATCCGCCCGATCCAGATGCTCGCCGCCGCCGCCGAGGACTTCGGCCGCGGCCGCCCGGTGGAGGGCTTCCGGCCGCGCGGCGCACTCGAGGTGCGCCAGGCCGCGCAAGCCTTCCTCGAGATGCGCCGCCGCATCGAGCGGCAGATCGAGCAGCGCACGACGATGCTCGCCGGCGTCTCGCACGACCTCAGGACGATGCTGACGCGCTTCCGCCTGGAACTCGCCTTCCTCGGCGACGGCGAGGAGGTGGCGGAGCTGAAGAAGGACGTCGACGAGATGCAGGCCATGCTCGAGGGCTACATCGCCTTCGTGCGCGGCGACGGCGACGAGCAGGCGGCATCGGTGGACCTGTCGGCGATGCTCGCCGAGATCGCCGCCAAGGAGGCCTCGGAGGGCTGCACGGTGACGGCCAGCTACGAGGGCGAGCCACAGGTGACGGTGAAGCCGAGCGCCTTCCGCCGGGTGATCGTCAACCTCGTCGGCAACGCCCGCCGGCACGCGGCGACCGTGGCGGTGGCAGGCTGCCACGCCGACGGCTGGATCACCGTCACCGTCGACGACGACGGCCCCGGCGTGCCACCCGAGATGCGCGAGGAGGTGTTCAAGCCCTTCGTCCGCCTCGACGAGGCGCGCAACCAGGACGAGGCCGGCACCGGGCTCGGCCTCGCCATCGCCCGCGACATCGTCCGCGGCCACGGCGGCGACATCGGCCTCGAGGAGTCCCCCCTCGGCGGCCTGCGCGCCCGGGTGCGCATCCCCGGGTGAGATCGTCCGAATTTCGGACGATACGGCGGTCGCAGGTCTTGCGGCGCCTCCTGCGGCGCCATACCTGCGCTGCGACATGAGGGAAGGGTCCGCGCGATGATCGACACGAAAAAGCTCCTCGACCAGTTTCTCGGCGCCGGCGCCGGCGGACAGGGTGGAGGGCCCGGCGGTGGATTGGGCGACGCGTTGGGCGGCATGCTCGGCGGCGGACGCCCGGGCGCCCAGGGTGGCGGTCAGGGCGGTGGCAACCCGGCCGGCGGGCTCGGCGGCCTCGGCGACATCCTGGGCGGCGTACTCGGTGGCGGCAAGGGTGGTGGCGGCGGTCTGGGCGGCGCGCTCGGCGGCGGCATGGGTGGCCTCGCCGGCGGCGCCCTCGCGGGTGGCCTCGTCTCGGTGCTGCTCGGCTCGAAGGGCGCCCGCAAGCTCGGCGGCAAGGCGCTCACCTATGGCGGCCTCGCCGTGGTCGGGGCGCTCGCCTATTCGGCCTACCGCAACTGGCAGGCGCAGCAGTCCGGCCAGCCGGCGCCCGCTCCGGTGCAGGCCGGCCAGCCACTCGCCCTGCCGCCGCCCGAGACGCCGTTCCATCCCGCCCATGCCCCCGGCGGCGAGGGCACGCTGGCGCTGACGCTGCTGCACGCGATGATCGCCGCGGCGAAGGCCGACGGCCACGTCGACGCCGACGAGCGGGCCCGCATCGTTGGCCGCCTCGACGACATCGGCCTGTCGGCCGAGGACCGCGGCTTCCTCGAGGAGGAGCTCGCCGCGCCGGTCGACATCGACCGCCTGGTGCGCGAGGCGACGACGCCGGCGGTGGCGGCCGAGATCTACGCCGCCTCGCTGCTCGTCATCACGCCGGACCATCCGGCCGAGCAGGCCTACCTGCAGCTGCTCGCCGCCCGCCTCGGGCTCGATCCGGGCCTGAAGCTCGAACTCGAGAAGGCGGTCGCGGCGGCGACGGCGGCCTGAGTCCCGCGGAACGTTCCGCCGTCCGGCTCAGCCCGGCGGCGCCGGCGCGAGCACGGCGGCGCGGTGCGCCGTCAGCACCGGCCGCAGCACCGCCAGCACGGCGAGCACGATGGCGACGCCGATCAGCATGCCGGCGACACGCTCGACCACCGGCGCGATGGTGTCGGGCGGGCCGGTTCCGGTCACCATCGCCAGGATGAAGGCAAAACCGCCCTGGGCGCCGACATAAGTGTACGCGCCGCGGCCGTGATAGAGGTGGGCGAGCGCCACCAGCCCGGCGAGAAACAGGATCGACCACACAAAGAAGGACGACACGCCCATCGCCGTGATGGCGAGCCCGGCGCCGCCGCCGACGACGCAGCCGAGGATGCGCTGCAAGCTCTTCGCCCGCATCACCGCGATGTCGCGGTCGACCACGGCGAGGATGCTGATGACGATCTGCAGGATGCTCGGCAGGTCGTACCACGACCACAGCGTCATCCCCGCCAGCAGCGCCGTTCCGGCGATGATGGCGGCGTGCAGCGCCTGGAGCCGCTCCTCCTCCCGCCCCGGCTCGAAGCCCTTCGGCTTTTCCTGCTGGTCGACACCAAGGACGAGCGCGGCGGCCATCGCCGCGAAAACGCCGATGCAGATCTCGAGCCCCCGGTAGACGACGAACGCGTAGAGGGTGGCGGGATCCGTCATCGAGCCGACGAGGGCCATCGCCACCGTGATGGAGCCGAGCAGCCACGCATAGTCGAAGCGGCTGCGGTAGCGCATGACGATGCCGGCCATGCTGACCGCGGCGAGCACCAGCGCCTGCGCCACCGGCTGGCCCTCGAGCACGAGGGCGAGGTTGTAGCCGAGGATGCAGGCGATCAGCGTGCCGGCGACGCGCATGCCCGACTTCAGCACCAGCGCGTCGCGGTTCGGGTTGGCGACGACCCAGGCGGAAATGCAGGCCCACCAAGGGTCCGACGTGCCCGCCCAGAAGGCCAGCACGGCGGCGAGCCAGCACCCGGTCGCCGCCACCAGGGCCTGGCGCTCGCCGCCGATCATCGCCTCGCCGGCTCCTGCGATCCGTCGGTGGGCGCGGGTTCGGTGGCGAAGGTGTTCGCCCACATCAGCACGCGCGCATCGGCGCCGGAAAACAGCGGCACCCGGCCGGCGAAGCCCTCGATGTCGATCTCCACCGGAAAGCGCCGCGGCAGCCGGATCCACTCCGTCGTCGGCGACACGTAGGGCAACACCCGCAGCGGGTCGGGCTGGCGGGCGATGCCGCGCGGGATCGAGCGGATGGTGGCCCGGTGCAGCCGCCACGGGTCCGACGAGACGTGCACCCACACCGGCTGCCCGACCGCGAGCGCGCCGAGATAGAAGTCCGGCAGGTTGGCGACGATCCGCCAGCCGCGATCGGCGACGACCGCCAGCACGGGCGTGCCGACGCTGACGAAGTCGCCCTGCTTCACCTCGTAGGGGGCGATCGAACCGGCGACCGAGGAGACGACGCGGGTCTGGGCGAGGTCGTACTCCGCCTTCGCCAGCGACGCCTGCGCCGCGCCGATGGCGGCGAGCTGCACGGCGATGTCCTGCTGCGCCGTCTGTTCGAGGGCGACGAGCTCGGCGACGCGGGCGGCGGCGGTGTCGAAGTCACGCTTGGCGTCGTCGACGGCCTGCACGGTGACGGCGCCGGAGCTCTGGATGGCGGCGAGGCGCTGGAAGCGCATCTGCGCGTCGGCGAGCGTCGCCTGCGCCGACTTGACGACGGCGGCGGCGGCCGAGGCCTGGTCGACCGCCTTGGCATGGCTCGCCTGCGCCAGCGCCAGTTCGGCCTTCAGCTCGTCCACCCGGTACTGGAACGGCGTCGGGTCGATCGAGAACAGCAGGTCGCCGGCGGCGATCGTCTGGTTGCGCCGGACCTCGACGCTGGTGACCGGCCCGGCCACCTGCGGCGCGACGACGACGACGTCGGTGACCACGAAGGCGTCGGTGGTGTAGGCGACGAAGGAGGAGACGATCTCGTAGAGGACGAGCAGGCCCGCGAGCAGGCCGAACACCGATCCGCCGGGATGCCTGGCGAAGAACGCGCGCACTCTCGTCTCCCTGTCGTCCCGACCCGAGGCACCGGTCGCCGAGGGAGCCCCGGCCGGCGCGCCCCGTCAAGCGCCGCCGGGCCAGCGGGCCGAAAACGCGACGGCCCGGGAGGATGCCTCCCGGGCCGCGCCGTCATTGCAGGCAGGCGAGCCGCCCGGCAGAGCCGGGCCGGCCCTCAGCCGTTGTGGTAGGCGGCTTCGCCGTGGGAGACGAGGTCGAGGCCCTCGCGCTCCTGTTCCGGGGTGACCCGCAGCCCGACGATCAGGTCGACGATCTTGTAGAGGATCGCGGAGATGATGCCGGACCAGAGCAGCGTCACCACGACGCCCTTCAGCTGCGCCCAGAGCTGCGCCGCCGTGCCCGGATAGCCGGCCTGCAGCGTCGAGTAGTCGACGATGCCGGCGCCACCGAGCTCCGGGTTGACCAGGATGCCGGTCGCCAGGGCGCCGACGATGCCGCCGACGCAGTGGATGCCGAAGACGTCGAGGCTGTCGTCGTAGCCCAGCGCGTTCTTCACCACGGCGACGAAGAAGTAGCAGACGACGCCGGCGGCGAGGCCGAGCACCAGGGCGCCCCCGGGGCCGGCGAAGCCGGCGGCCGGCGTCACCGCGACGAGACCGGCGACGGCACCCGAGACGGCGCCGAGCAGGCTGCACTTGCCCTTCGAGAAGCTCTCGACGACCAGCCAGGCGATGGTGGCACCCGCCGTGGCGATGAAGGTGTTGACCATCGCCAGCACGGCATAGGAGTTGGCCTCGAGGTTCGAGCCGGCGTTGAAGCCGAACCAGCCGACCCACAGCAGCGAGGCGCCGACCATGGTGAGCGTCAGCGAGTGCGGCGCCATCATGTCTTTCTTGTAGCCCAGGCGCTTGCCGACCATGATCGCACCGACGAGGCCGGCGATGCCCGCATTGATGTGGACGACCGTGCCGCCGGCGAAGTCGATGGCGCCGAAGCCGAAGATCAGGCCGCTCGGATCGCTGTAGGCGCTCGGGCCACCCCAGAACCACACCATGTGCGCGATCGGGAAGTAGACGAACGTCACCCACAGGACGGTGAACAGGATCACCGCCGAGAACTTCACCCGCTCGGCGAAGGCGCCGACGATCAGGCAGGGGGTGATGCAGGCGAAGGTCATCTGGAAGATGACGAACACCAGCTCGGGGATGACGACACCCTTCGAGAACGTCTCGACGTTCGATTCAACGGTGACGCCGGCGAGGAACATCTTCGACAGGCCGCCGATGTAGGAATTCAGCGAGCCGCCGGAGGTGAAGGCGAGGCTGTAGCCGTAGACGAACCAGATGACCATGACGACGCAGGTGATGGTGAACACCTGCATCAGCACCGACAGCATGTTCTTCGAGCGGACGAGGCCGCCGTAGAACAGGGCGAGGCCGGGGATGGTCATCAGCAGGACGATGATCGTCGACAGCATCATCCAGGTGGTGTCGCCCTTGTCGGGCACGGGTGCGGCGGCGACGGCCTCGACGACGGCTTCCACCGCGGGCGCGGCGGTGTCCTGGGCGTAGGCGGCGCCGGCGGCGAGCAGCGAAAACGCCGCCGTCGACACCGCTCGGCGGAGGATCGAACTCGTTGTCATGGTGGCAATTCCCCTATTCGTGCCGGCGTTCATGCAAGCGGCGGGATCAGAGCGCATCGACGTCGGTCTCGCCGGTACGGATGCGGACGGCCTGGTCGATCGAGTAGACGAAGATCTTGCCGTCGCCGATCTGGCCGGTCTTGGCCGCGGTGGCGATCGCCTCGACCGTCTTGTCGACGGCGTCGGAGGAAACGGCGATCTCGATCTTCAGCTTCGGCAAGAAGCTCACGGCGTATTCGGTGCCGCGGTAGATTTCGGTGTGCCCCTTCTGTCGCCCGTAGCCCTTCACCTCCGTCACCGTCAGGCCCTGGATGCCGATGCCCGTCAGCGCGTCGCGCACCTCGTCGAGCTTGAATGGCTTGATGATCGCCATCACGATTTTCATGAGACTGCCCGTGTCATTGGCCTTCACCCGGAGCGGCCCGGGATCGGGCGGGGAACAAGCTCTGCCGACCGACCCTGTCCCGGCCTACCCGACGAGCTCCGCGCCGCAACAGAATCAAACACCATGCCAAACTGGAAGGCAGTGCTGCGAAATCGACTCGTGGCCGCCGCCTTTCCGCCAAAAAAGAGGCCCGGGGAACGCGAGTTCCCCGGGCCAGGTGCGACCGGAGCCAGTTCGGTCGCGACGGGAGACGGACGGGTCGCCGCTGGTGTGGCGACCGAAACGGGGGGTGGGCCGCTCGCTCGCGGCTCACCCGGAAGCGGAGCGCGCCACGAGCGGGCGCAGGAGCGGACGGACCAGGGCGGCGATGGCCGCGCCGAGGGACCGCCGGCGACCGTTCTCCTGCCGCGGGGCGGCGGGCAGCACGGTGGCCGGCCGGCCGATGGAACCGACCCGGCCGATGGCGGCGGGGTGGTGCAGCGGCAGCGGCGGAACGGTCGGAATGTGCATGGTCAGAGCGCCTCCGCGTCGGTCTCGCCGGTGCGGATGCGCACCACCTGCTCGAGCGTTCGGACGAAGATCTTCCCGTCGCCGATGCCGCCGGTGCGCGCCGCCGCGGTGATCGCCGCCACCACCGCATCGACGATCGCCGTGTCCACGGCCACCTCGACCATCAGCTTCGGCAGGAAGGCGACGGTGTACTCGGTGCCGCGGTAGATCTCGGTGTGGCCCTTCTGGCGGCCGAAGCCGCGCGCCTCCGACACCGTCAGCCCGTGCACGCCGAGGCCGATCAGCGCGTCGCGCACGGCCTCGAGCTTGAAGGGCTGGATGACGGCGGAGACGAGCTTCATGCGGCGGTCCCGGGCTTTGCAGGCCGGACGGGTCCGGCGGCTGGCCCTCCACCCCAATCAAGTGGCGTGCCAGTTTGCCACGCCCGGCGTCGCCACCCGTCGATTCGCGTCCGGCGCCGCGAAACCCCACGCCGGCCGTGTGCGGCGCAGCATGAAATGCCTGGTTTGAAGGCGAATGATCAATCTATGGGCAGCGCTTTCGACCCGGTCCTCGCCGCCGCTCAGCGCGAGCGCACACGGATGAGGCCTTCCTGCGCCACCGACGCGATCAGACGGCCGGCACGGTCGTAGAGGGAGCCGCGGTTGAAGCCGCGCGCGCCGCTGGCCGAGGGCGAATCCTGCACATAGAGCAGCCACTCGTCGGCGCGGAACGGGCGGTGGAACCACATGGCGTGATCGAGGCTCGCGACCTGCATCGCCGGATCGAAGACGATGCGGCCGTGCGGGAACAGCGCCGTGTCGAGCAGCGTGTAGTCCGAAACGTAGGCGAGCACGCAGCGGTGGATCGCCGGGTCGTCCGGCAGCTCGGCGCCGGCGCGCACCCACACCACCTGCCGCGCCGGCAGCGCCTCGCGGGAGGTATAGTGGCGGATGTCGACGGGCCTGAGTTCTATCAGCCGCTCGCGCTCGAAATAGGCGCGCACCTCGGGCGCCATGTCGTCGATCAGGCTGTCGACGAGGGCCTTCTCGGCCGGCAGCGTCTCCGGGCCGGGCACCGGCTCGGCGTCCATCTGGTGATCGAGCCCGGGCTCCTCGACCTGGAAGGAGGCCGACATCGAGAAGATGGCGTGGCCATGCTGGATGCCGACGACGCGCCGGGTGGTAAAGCTGCCGCCGTCGCGGATGCGGTCGACCTCGTAGACGATCGGCACGGCGGGATCGCCCGGCCGCAGGAAGTAGCCGTGCAGGGAGTGGGCCTGGCGGCCGCCCGCGACGGTGCGGGTGGCCGCGACCAGCGCCTGGCCGATCACCTGGCCGCCGAAGACGCGCTGCCAGTTGTCCTTCGGGCTGACGCCGCGGAAGAGGTTGTGCTCCAGCGGCTCGAGATCGAGGATCGATAGCAGGTTGGCGACGACATCGGGCATCGGTGGCGCTCCGGGGAACCGCTGCCGAGGGCGGCCGCGGGCGGGACTGCCGCATGCGGCGGCATCGTGCCCGCTGTCAAGGCGGCGCCGCTGCCCTAGACTGTCGGGACAGATCCGCAGGGGCCCGGACACCGTCCGTCGCGGCCCCGGCCGAGCCAGCAGGAAGGTCTCTGTCGTGAGCGTCACCAGCCTCGCCCGTCACCCCCGCGCCGCGGACGGGGCGGAGGGCGGCCCGTTCGACGTCGTCATCGCCGGCGGCGGCACCGTCGGCCTGTCGCTGGCGCTGGCCGTGGCGCGCGCCGACCGCCACGCCCGCGTCGCCGTCGTCGATGCGACGCCGCCCGGCGGCCGTGGCGACACCCGCGCCTCGGCGATCGCCGCGGCAGCGCGGCGGATGCTCACCCGTCTCGGCGTCTGGGGCGCAGTCGGCGGAGAGGCGGAGCCGATCCGCGAGATGATCGTCACCGACAGCCGCCTCGCCGACGTGGTGCGGCCGGTGCTGCTCGGATTCGGCGGCGAGGTCGAGCCCGGCGAGCCGTTCGCCCACATGGTGCCGAACGGACCGCTGACGGCGGCGCTGACCGCGGCGGCGGAGGCGGCCGGCGTCGTCCTGCACGCTCCCGCGAGCGTCGACGACTTCACCGTCGGCCAAGAGGGCGTCGACGTCGCGCTCGCCGACGGCCGCCGCCTCGGGGCCCGACTGCTGGTCGCCGCCGACGGCGTGCGCTCGCGGCTGCGCGACCTCGCCGGCATCGGCACGGTGCGCCACGACTACCGGCAGTCCGGCATCGTCACGACGGTGGCCCACGAGCGCCCGCACGAGGGCCGCGCCGTCGAGCACTTCCTGCCGGGCGGCCCGTTCGCCATCCTGCCGCTCCGGGGCAACCGCTCCTCGCTGGTGTGGACCGAGCCGACCCACGAGGCGGAGCGCTTGGTCGCCCTCGACGACTTCACCTTCGCCCTCGAGCTCGAGCGCCGCTTCGGCCGCCAGCTCGGCGCGCTCGAGCCGGTCGGCCCGCGCCGCGCCTGGCCGCTGTCGCTGGTGTTGGCGCGCGCCTTCGTGAAGCCGCGCTTCGCGCTCGCCGGCGACGCGGCGCACGGCATCCACCCGATCGCAGGCCAGGGCCTCAACCTCGGCTTCCGCGACGCCGCCGCTCTCGCCGAAGTGATCGTCGAGGCGCGCCGCCTCGGGCGCGACCCCGGCGGTCTCGACGTGCTGGAGACCTACGAGCGCTGGCGCCGCTTCGACACGGTGCAGATGGGGCTCGTCACCGACGCCCTCAACGCCCTCTTCCGCACCGGGTTCGACCCGCTGCGCCTGGTGCGCGGCATCGGTCTCGGCCTCGTCGACCGGCTGCCCGCCGCCAAGGGCGCCTTCATCCGCGAGGCCGCCGGCCTCGGCGGAACCCTGCCGCGCCTGATGCGGGGCGAGGCGATCTGAGGTGGCAACCTCGTCCCGTAGCGCCCGCCGCCCGCCCGTCGCTTCGTTTTTGCTGTTGCACTGGCAGCGCCGATCTCGCATTCGGGATGGATCTGCACGCGCGCGGACGGATGACAGCGAACATCGACGGTTCGACGTCGACCGGGCATGATCTGCGCGACAGGAGACCTGGCTCGTGGCGCCGTCGTTGTCATCCATCCTGTCTCGCCTGCTGTCGCCGTTCCGGTCCTCGAAGCCAAAACGGCGCGACCGGCGCGCCGGCGCCGAGAAGGCCGCGCAGCCGCGCAAGAATGCCGCCGCCCGGGCGGAACGTCTCGCCAAGGCCGCAGAGCGGGAGGCGAAACAGCAGGCCCGCAGGGGGGCCAAGGCCGATGGTGGGCATCGCTCCGACGAGCGAGCGGCGAAGCAGGCCGCGAAGGCGGCCGCCCGCCGGGTGGGCCGGACCTTCAACGTCGTCTCGTTTCCGAAGTCCGGCCGCACCTGGCTGCGCGTCATGCTCGACGGTCTGAAGCTCGACGCGAAGTACACCCACGACGGCAGCGGCCACTCGAAGACCGGGCACGTGGAAGAGCTGCAGCCGGCTTCCGAGGCGTTCGCCGGCAAGACGATCGTCTTTCTCTATCGCGACCCGCGCGACACCGTCGTGTCCGGCTACTTCCAGACCGCCAAGCGCCTCGGCGGCTACGACGGCACCATCTCCGACTTCATCCGCGATCCGCGCCACGGCATCGAGAAGATCGTCCGCTTCAACATGGAGTGGCTGGCGCGCGGTGCAGATCTCGGCAAGTTCCACGCCGTCACCTACGAGGACCTGAAGGCGGATACGGCCGGGGCGCTCTCGACGATCATCGGTTTCGTCGGAGCGGAGCGCGGTTCCGAGGAGATCGCCGCGGCGGTGGACGAGGCCTCGTTCGAGAAGATGCAGGCGCGCGAGCGGTCCGGCGAACTGGCGCAGCAATACGGCAGGATCCTCGCGCCCGGGAAGGCCGACGACCCGCAGTCCTACAAGGTGCGCGAGGGCATCGTCGGCGGCTTCCGCAAGCACCTCGGCGCGGACGACATCGCCTTCTGCGACGACGTCCTGAACCGTCTCGGCTATCCCCTCGAAGCCCACGGGTCGCGGGAGGCGTGACGCCCGGCGGGTGGCCCCGCGGCAAGCGGACGGACGGCAGCGGCGTGCCGGCTCAGTTCGGGACGCGCGGCCCCTGCGCATTTCGTGGTGGAAACTCCTCGCAGTTCCGCCCTCAATCGACACGCGGACAACAACGACAGCTAAGATTTCGCGTAGTCTCCTGCCAATGGCTCACCGCTTGAACGACCCCTCAATGCTCTCCCCTTATTCGACCCCACAGCGCGGCTCGGCCCGCGACCGCCTCCGCGACAAGTCGAACGCCAATGCCGACTGGTCGGACGCCGGGCCACGGCTGGCTCCGCAGGTATGGCCCGCCTTCACGCCGGGCTTCGTCGTGCCGCCGGGCGGCACCGTCTTCACGGTCGGCTCGTGCTTCGCCCGCAACATCGAGGAACACGTCGCCCGGCTCGGCTTCCGCGTGCCGACGCTGGCGTTCTCGGTGCCGGACGCGGAGCGGGCGGGCGGGCGCGGCAATGCGGTGCTGAACAAGTACACACCGGCCGCCATTCGCCAGGAGTTCGACTGGGCCCGCCGCATCCTCGAGGCGGGTGGAACGGTCACGCCGGACCACGTCGCACCGCTCGCGTTCACCTGCACCGACGGCCAAGAGATCGATCTGCATCTCGGCGGCTACCGGCCGGTTTCGCCGGAGCGTCTGCTGGCGCGGCGCCAGCAACTCTTCGATGCCTTCCGCCACGCCTTCACCGCCGACTGCGTGGTGCTGACGCTCGGCCTCGTCGAAGCCTGGATCGACGAGGCGACCGGGCTCGCCATCCAGCAGGCTCCGGTCCAGGCGGCGTTCCGGCGCCACCTCGACCGCTTCTCCTTCCGCCGGCTCGACTTCGCCGGCTGCCGCGCCGAGGTGCAGGCGGCGATCGATACGGTGCGCGCCGTCAACCCGGCGGCGACGTTCCTCATCACCACCTCGCCGGTGCCGCTCGACCGCACCTTCACCGACGATGACGTCATCACCGCGACGATGCACGGCAAGTCGGTGCTGCGCGCCGTCTGCGGCGAGATCGTCGCGGCGAACGAGCGGGTCGACTATTTCCCGAGCTACGAGAGCGTCATTCTGACGCGCGACTGGTCGGTGTTCCAGAGCGACCGCCGCCACGTCTCCGACGCCTTCGTCGGCAAGATCGTGCAGCGCCTCGTCGACACCTATTTCCGCGAGGCGCCGGCCGAGCGCCGGGCGGCGCATGCCGCCTACATGGCGTCGCTGGCGGGCGAGACGACGGACGCCGATGCGCTGCGCTCGCTGTCCGAAGCGGCGCCACAGGACGTCCGCGCCTTCGTCCACTACCTGAACGCCCTGACCACCCGCCCCGAGGCGCTCGCCGCCGCGGTAGCGCGCTACCTCGAGGGCCGTCCGGCGCCCGAGCACGTCGCCCGCGTCGCCCGCACGACGAAGCGCGACATCGACGACGCCGCGACGGTGCTGGGCGCGATCGCGCGGGGTCTCGCGGACGCCGCCGGCGAGGCGGCGGTGGCGCCCGCCGCGGCCGACGTCTGGCGGCTGTGGGTGCAGGCGCTGCTGCGCGAGGAGCGCATCGCCGAGGCCGTCGTCGCGATCGCCGACGCCGGCCGGCGCTGGCCGGACGACGAGGGCTTTTCCGAGTTCGCCACGATGGCGAAGCGCCGGGCCCGCCGCGCCGGCCTGCAGGATGCGACAGCCGCCGATCTCGCGCCCGCCGTCGCGCCCGCCGTCGCGGCCGCACCGACGCCGATCGACACCCTCACCAGCGCCTTCGAAGGCGGAGATCCCGGCGCCATCGCGACGGCGCTCGGCGCCGCCCTCGACGCCGGTGCCACTGCCGAAGCCGTGGTGGAAATCGGCCATCAGGCGAAGCGCGCGGCGCGCGAGGGGATCGTCTCGCCACGGCTCGCCGCCCTCGCCGCGGCGATCACGGCCCGTGCCGCCGCGAGCGGCAGCGCGCCCGATCCCGCCTTTTTCCCGCTCTGGCGGCTCCTGTCGCAGGCACTTTGGCGGGAGGATCGGCGCGCCGAGGCGCTGGCGGCGGCGCAGGCGGCGGTAGCGCTGTGGCCCGACGGCGAGGACGCCGGCGACCATCTCAACTCGGTCGAGCGCAAGGTCCGCAAACAGGGCCTCGAGCCCGCCCCCGGCGAGCCCGACGAGGCGCCGCGGGATCGGGACGCCGCCTGAGACGGGTCGCCGCCCGAGCCCCGACCCACTCAGCGTCCGCGGGCCGCACCGCCGCGCCGCTCCTGCGGCGTGAGCGCCCCTGAAGTGGCGGCCGAGCCGCGCTATATGCTCGACGCTTGCACGCCCGGCCGACGCCGCAGGCGGGCCGTCGAGGAGACCGGGATGGCGACCTTCTTCTACAATCTCGTGCCGTTCGCGGTCGCCGCCGTCGCGGTGGTGCTGCTCTTCGGCCTCTACAACATGCTACGGGGCGGCAGCCCCGACCTGTCGCAGAAGCTGATGCGCTGGCGGGTGATCCTGCAGCTCGTGGCCATCATCGTCATCATGGCGACGGTGTACTTCACGAGCCGCTGACGAAGACGACGAGGAACAGGCCGATGGTCGCGCTCAACCGCATCTACACCCGCACCGGCGACGACGGTACCACCGGCCTCGCCTCCGGTCCGCGCCGCTCGAAGGCCGACATCCGCGTCGAGGCCTACGGCACCGTCGACGAGGCGAACGCCTTCCTCGGCCGCGCCCGCCTCGCCGCCGAAGCCGCCGGCGACCGCGCCAGCGACGCCATGCTGGCGCGCATCCAGAACGACCTTTTCGACCTCGGCGCCGACCTTGCGACCCCGCACGACCCACCGCCGCGCCACGAGGCGCTGCGCATCGTTCCGGCGCAGGTGGACCGGCTGGAGGCCGAGATCGACGCCCTCAACGCCCGCCTCGCGCCGCTGCGCTCGTTCGTGCTGCCGGGCGGCACGGCGCTCGCCACCGAACTGCACGTCTGCCGCACCGTCGTGCGCCGCGCCGAACGCCTCGCGGTGGCGCTCGCCGACGCCGAGGAGGTCAACCCGGCCGCGATGCGCTACCTCAACCGCCTGTCGGACCTGCTGTTCGTCGCCGCCCGCATCGCCAATGCCGACGGCGCCGACGACGTGCTGTGGATTCCCGGCCAGAACCGCTGAGGGCGGCGGGCGAGACAGGCGGCGGCGGTGTTCATCCCCATCCACGACGACAACCCGCATCGCCACATCGCCGCGCCGGTGGTCGTCTACGCCGTCCTCGGGGGGACCCTCGCCGCCTTCCTCGCGACGCTCGCGGCGGGACCGGAGACGGTCGAGCGGGTGGTGCTCGGGCTCGGGCTGGTGCCGGCGGTGCTGACCGGCGAGGCGACGCTGGCGCCGGGCCTCGAGATCGTGCCGGCGTGGGCGACGCTTCTCACCTACGCCTTCCTGCACGCCGGCTGGGCGCATCTCCTCGGCAACATGGCGTTCGTCTGGGTGTTCGCAGACAATGTCGAGGACGCCCTCGGCCACGTCCGCTTCGCCGTCTTCTATCTCGCCTGCGCCGTCGCTGCGGGGTTGACCCATGTGCTCATCGATCCCGCCTCGCAGGCCCCGATGATCGGCGCCTCCGGGGCCGTCGCGGGGGTCGTCGGTGCCTATCTCGTGCTGCACCCGCACGTGCGCGCCTGGGTACTGGTGCTCGGGCCGATCCCGCTCCGGCTGCCGGCGGCCTGGCTCATCCTCGCCTGGGCCGCCTTCCAGGTCTGGAACGCCGCCACCGACACCGAGGGGGCGGTCGCCTGGTGGTCGCACATCGGCGGCTTCGTCGCCGGCGCCGTGCTGGTGGTGCCGCTGCGCCGGCGCGGCGTGCCGCTGTTCGACCGGCCGATCCCGCGGTGAGACCGCCCGCCCGATGACGCAGGCGAATCCAGCGTCTCCGCAAGGTCGCCGCGTTGACACCCGTTGCACCGCAACAGTAGGGTCCGGCCCGCTTCGATCCGCCCCGGCCGCCACAGGCGCCGCGGCGCAGGCCGCCCCGCCGGCCCCGGCCTCCCTGGGAGAAGGTTGAGCAGGACATGAAGATCCTCGTGCCCGTGAAGCGGGTGATCGACTACAACGTCAAGGTCCGCGTGAAGCCCGACGGCTCCGGGGTCGACCTCGCCAACGTCAAGATGTCGATGAACCCCTTCGACGAGATCGCCGTCGAGGAGGCGCTGCGCCAGAAGGAAGCCGGCAAGGCGACCGAGGTTGTGCTCGTCTCGATCGGCGCCGACAAGGCGGCCGAAACGATCCGCACCGGCCTCGCGATGGGCGCCGACCGCGGCATCCACGTGAAGACCGACGTCGAGGTCGAGCCCCTGGCGGTCGCGAAGATCCTGAAGGCCGTGGTCGACGCCGAGGCGCCCGGCCTCGTCATCCTCGGCAAGCAGGCGATCGACGACGACAGCAACCAGACCGGCCAGATGCTCGCAGCCCTGCTCGGCTGGGCCCAGGGCACCTTCGCCTCGAAGGTGGTGATCGGCGACGGCAAGGTCGACGTGACGCGCGAGATCGACGGCGGCCTCGAGACGGTGTCGCTGACGCTGCCGGCGATCGTCACCACCGACCTGCGCCTCAACGAGCCGCGCTACGCGTCGCTGCCCAACATCATGAAGGCGAAGAAGAAGCCGATCGACGAGAAGTCGCCGGCCGATTTCGGCGTCGACCCGACGCCGCGCCTGAAGGTGGTCAAGACCGAGGAGCCGGGCGGTCGCAAGGCCGGCGTCAAGGTCGGCTCGGTGGCCGAGCTCGTGGCCAAGCTCACGGACGAGGCGGGAGTTCTCTGATGACGACGCTGCTTCTCGCCGAGCACGACGGCGCCACCCTGAAGGACGCCACCGGCAAGGCGCTGACCGCCGCCAAGGCGATGGGCGGCGACGTGCACGTGCTGGTCGCCGGCTCCGGCTCGCGGGCCGCCGCCGAGGCCGCCGCCAGGCTCGACGGCGTCACCAAGGTGCTGCTGGCCGACGACGCCGCCCTCGCCCACGCGCTGGCCGAGCCGCTCGCCGCCCTCATCGTCCAGCTCGCACCGGCCTATGACGCCATCGTCGCCCCGGCCACGGCCTCGGCGAAGAACGTCATGCCGCGCGTCGCCGCCATGCTCGACGTCATGCAGGTGTCGGAGATCATCGCAGTGATCGCGCCGGACACCTTTAAGCGGCCGATCTACGCCGGCAACGCCATCCAGACGGTGACGGCCACCGACGCCCGGAAGGTCGTCACGGTGCGGACGGCCTCGTTCCAGTCGACCGGCGAGGGCGGCGCGGCCGCCCCCGTCGAGGCGGTGTCCGCAGCCGCGGACCCGGGCGTTTCGCGCTATGTCGGCGCCGAGCTGTCGGCCTCCGACCGGCCCGAGCTCGCCTCGGCGAAGGTGGTCGTCTCCGGCGGCCGCGCGCTCGGCTCGTCGGAGAAGTTCCAGGCCGTCATCGCGCCGCTCGCCGACGCGCTCGGGGCGGCGATCGGCGCCAGCCGTGCCGCCGTCGACGCCGGCTACGCCCCGAACGATTGGCAGGTCGGCCAGACCGGCAAGGTGGTGGCGCCCGATCTCTACGTCGCCTGCGGCATCTCCGGCGCCATCCAGCACCTCGCCGGCATGAAGGACTCCAAGGTGATCGTGGCGATCAACAAGGACGAGGAGGCGCCGATCTTCCAGGTCGCCGACTACGGCCTCGTCGCCGACCTGTTCACCGCGGTGCCGGAGCTCGCCGCGGAAATCGCCAAGGTGAAGCGCTAGGCCCGTGCGGCGATGTCGCACGGCCGCTTGCCGACCGCCGCGCGTCCACCGACAATGAGTGCAGAGTGAGAACGCGAAAGACGGACGACGTGACAGGACGGAGAGGCGCGAACGCGCCCGCGGCGGGATCGAACGGCATCATGGCAGGCGAATTGAAGACCATCGGCGTGATCGGCTCCGGCCAGATGGGCAACGGCATCGCCCACGTCTGCGCGCTCGCCGGCTACACCGTGCTGTTGAACGACGTCTCGCCGGAGCGCATCCAGTCGGGCCTCGCCACCATCAACGGCAACCTCACCCGGCAGCACGCCAAGGGCCTGATCAGCGAGGAGGCGAAGGTCGCGGCGCTCGGCGCCATCGGCCCCGCCAACAATCTCGACGACCTCGGCGAGGCCGACCTCGTCATCGAATCGGCGACCGAGAACGAGCAGGTGAAGCGCAAGATCTTCGCCCAGCTCTGCCCGCTCCTGAAGCCCGAGGCGATCCTCGCCACCAACACCTCGTCCTTGTCGATCACCCGGCTTGCCGCCTCGACGGACCGGCCGGAGCGCTTCATCGGCATCCACTTCATGAACCCGGTGCCGCTGATGGAGCTGATCGAGCTCGTCCGCGGCATCGCCACCGAGGACGAGACCTTCGAGGCTTCGAAGATCTTCTGCGCCCGCCTCGGCAAGACGATCGCGGTGGCCGAGGACTTCCCCGGCTTCATGGTCAACCGCATCCTGCTGCCGATGATCAACGAGGCGATCTACACCCTCTACGAGGGCGTCGGCTCGGTGGAGGCGATCGACACGGCGCTCCGGCTCGGCGCCAACCACCCGATGGGGCCGCTGCAGCTCGCCGACTTCATCGGCCTCGACACCTGCCTGTCGATCATGCAGGTGCTCTACGAGGGCCTCGCCGACACCAAGTACCGGCCCTGTCCGCTGCTCGTGAAGTACGTCGAGGCCGGCTGGCTCGGCCGCAAGACGCAGCGCGGCTTCTACGACTACCGCGGCGAAAAGGCTGTGCCGACGCGATGACGGCCACTGACGAGGCGGCGCTGAAGGCGGCCAAGAAAGCTCGGAAGCAAGAACGACGGAAGCAGCGCCAGCAGCTGACGCCGGAGGAGCGCCGCCAGCGCCGCCGCGAACTGACGCCCGAGCAGATCAAGAAGCGGTCGTTCCGCAAGCAGAAGCAGACCGAGAAGCAGGCCCTGCCGCGCGCGGACGAGCAGCCCGATTTCAAGGTCGGCTTCCTCGTCGCGGGCGTGCAGAAAGGTGGCACCTCCACCCTGCACGCCTACCTCGAGCGCCATCCGCAGATCGGCCTCGGCGGCTCGAAGGAACTACACTTCTTCGACGACGAGACGCAGGACTGGCGCGCGCCCGACTATCAGCGCTACCACCGCCTCTTCCCCGTCTATCCGGACGCGACGGTCAGCGGCGAATGCACACCGGTCTATTTCTTCTGGCCGCCGTCGCTCGAGCGCATCCGCGCCTACAGTCCCGACCTGCGCTTCATCGTCGTCTTCCGCAATCCGATCGACCGGGCGTTCTCGCAGTGGGCGATGGCCTATGCGCGGGGCGAGGACGGCCTCCTGTTCGCGGAGGCGATCCGCGGCGGCCGCAAACGCGTCGCCGACGCCGGCGACATCGGACACTCGCAGCGCGTCCACTCCTATGTCGAGCGCGGCTTCTACGGCGCGCAGATGCGCCGCTTCCTCGCGCTCTATCCGCGTGCGCAGATCCTGCCGCTGACCTCGGAGGAGCTTTTCAGGAGCCACCGCACGGCGCTCGCCAAGGTGACGGCGTTCCTCGGCGTATCGCCCTTCCCCGACGACCTCGAGGCGCTGCACGTCAACAGCAAGAAGAAGCGCGTCGAGTATCCGTCCGTGCTGACACGTGCCGACGCGGCGCACCTCGCCGACGTCTTCCGCGACGACCTCGCCGAATTTCAGGCGCTCTCCGGCCTCGACGTCTCCGGCTGGCTCGACACCAGCCGCTATCCGGACTGACCCGGACGGCGCCGATCGCCGCCGGACTCAGTGCGCCGCGGGCTTCTCCGCGCCCTCGCCCTCCGCCGCCGCTTCCCCGGCCGCCGGGTCGATTGCCCGGCCGATCAGCGCCTTGGCGTCGGCCGAGTTCCACGCTGCCGGGCCGTGCAGCACGCCGAGCTGACAGCCCGTGCCGTCGACGATCAGCGTCGTCGGCATGCCGACGGCGAGCGCCCGGCCCTTCAGGGTGTTGAAGACGCCCATCGAGCGGTCGACATAGCGCGCCAGGCTGACGATGTCGGTCTCCTCGAGGAAGCGCGCGTCGCGGCCGTCGTCGCGGGTGTCGACGTTGATCGCCACCACCTCGAAGGCGGGGCCGCCGAGCGCCGCCTGCAGGTCGTCGAGCGCCGGCATCTCCTCGCGGCACGGCGCGCACCAGGTGGCCCAGAGGTTGAGCAGCACCGTCCGGCCGGCGAAATCGGCGACCGTGCCCGGCGTGCCGTCGGGCCGCACGAAGGCGAGATCGCCCACATAGACCGGGGTCTCCGCCGGGGTGAACGCCGCCACCTCGCCGCGCACCACCTTGCGCAGCGCCTCGGCGGTTGGCACCGCACCCTCGCAGGAGACGACCTTCGTCTCCTCCTCGTTGCCTCCGAAGCCGCCCATCACGTATACCGCGCCGAGCCCGGCGACGATGCCGGCGACGGCGGTGATCGACAGCACAATGAGCGACGGGCGGCGGCGGCGCTTCACCGTCGGTTCGGCCGGGCCGCTGTCGTCTTCGTCACTCATCGCCCATCGTCTCCGCTCTATCCGTCCGCCCGTCCCGCCGACCACCGCCGGCGCCAGCCCGGAGCCCACGCCCGATGACCGAGACCGCCGGCCGCAACCGCATGTGGGGCGGCCGCTTCGCCGCCGCGCCCGATGCCATCATGGCCGAGATCAACGCCTCGATCGACTTCGACAAGGCGCTCTACCGCCAGGACATCGCCGGTTCGAAGGCGCACGTCGCCATGCTCGCCGATCGCGGCATCATCGCGGCGGACGATGCCCAGGAGATTGCACGCGGGCTCGACGCCGTGCTGGCCGAGATCGAGGCCGGCGAATTTGCCTTTTCGCGCGCGCTCGAAGACATCCACATGAACGTCGAGGCGCGCCTTGCCGAGCTGATCGGCCCGGCCGCCGGGCGCCTGCACACGGCGCGCTCGCGCAACGATCAGGTGGCGACCGACTTCCGCCTGTGGGTGCG